>NZ_DBMEXE010000172.1:0-2231 GCF_056804935.1 Holdemanella sp.
TTCTACATGTCGAAACGACGGATGTTTATTTTAAGAAACTTACAGAACAAGATATTATGTCGTATGTAAATAGTGGGAAATGTATGGATAAAGCAGGCTCTTATGGTATACAGGAATGTGATTTTGTGGATCATATTGAAGGTGATTATACCAATGTGGTTGGTTTACCAAAATATGTGGTGGAATCCATGATGAAAGGCGTTGCACTCTAGTTATAGAAATGATAAAATAGCGTGGTAATAATTAGAGGAGGAACATATAAATGTCTAATGTTATTAATAAAAAAGATTTAGCTGAAAAATTGGCTGAAGAATTCGGTTGTTCAAAAAAAGACGCAACAGCTTATGTTCAATTCGTATTCGATACAGTAGCGGATACTTTAAAAGATAATGGTACTGTAGATGTATTCGGATTTGGTAAATTCTCAATTAGCGAAAGAGCAGCTCGTACTGGTATCAATCCAGCTACTAAAGAAAAAATTGAAATTGCTGCAAGCAAATCTGTAAAATTTAAAGCTAGCAAAGCTTTGAAAGACGCTGTTAAGTAAGAAGATTCGATAATGAATCTTCTTTTTTTTCATGTTATAATATTGAATACAAAATTAAGATAATTGAGAGGAGAATTCGATGAGTTTACCAATTTATGTAATTGGACACAAAAACCCTGATACAGATTCAATTTGTGCGGCTTTAGCTCTTGCAGAATTAAAAAGACAGACTGGAATCAATGCGGTAGCTGCTCGTTTGGGGACTTTGA
This sequence comes from Holdemanella sp., assembly GCF_056804935.1. Classification (NCBI taxonomy): domain Bacteria; kingdom Bacillati; phylum Bacillota; class Erysipelotrichia; order Erysipelotrichales; family Erysipelotrichaceae; genus Holdemanella; species Holdemanella sp. Next base: position 757 of record NZ_DBMEXE010000172.1, read on the forward strand.
ATCCAGAAACTAAATTTATATTAGATAAATTACATGTAAATATGCCAGTTTTATTAACGACTGCACGTTCAACGTTGGAAGAAATTGAAATTGATGATGCGGTGACAATTGAAGAAGGGCAAACGATTCGTCGTGCATGGGATTTATGCTTAGAAAATCATGTAAAGACTTTGTATGTTGTAGATGATAAAAATGAATATAAGGGCATGGTTACTTTGGGTGATGTTTCTAAGATTCAGATGCAGGATTTAAATATTACGAGTGAATTATTAAAAGAAACACCATTAGAAAATTTAGTTGCCAGTGTAAAGGGTTCTTTTATTTTAAAGGGAAATCTTGAAAGAAGTGGATTTGTTCGTATTGCGGACAAACGCTTGATGGATAGAGATCTAAAAGGTGCCATCATGGTTTTAAATGATCATGAAGATAGTATGATCAAGAGTATGGCAAAGGGTTGTGCTGTTATTGTCGTGGCAGAAAACTTTGTTCCAAATAGCTATATTATTGAAATGGCAAAACAAATGGGAGTTACTTTAATTAGTACGTCTTATAATATTATGAAAATCATTCAAATGATTTATCGTTCGATTCCAGTTGAATTGATTATGACTCCGGCTAATAAAGTGATTCGCTTTAATAAAAGTGAATATGTAGAGGATGTGGAACGTGAAATGTTGAAGACGCGTCACTCATCTTATCCTGTTGTATTCCAGAAAAAAATATTGGGGTCTGTTGCTCGATATAACTTATTGAAGGCTGAAAAGAAACAGTTTATTCTTGTGGATCATAATGAAAAGAAACAGAGTATCAGCGATATTGAAACGGCGAATATTGTAGAGATTGTGGATCACCATCGTATTGGTGATATTGAAACAGATCGTCCAATTGTATTTAGAAATATGATAGTAGGTAGTTCTTGTACGATTGTTGGATTGATGTATGCAGAATATGGTGTTAAAATGCCTGAGATCATCGCAAAATTGATTGCGTATGGCATGATTAGTGATACAATGAATTTTAATTCACCAACATGTACGACAATTGATCGTAATTTGGCAAAGCGTTTATCAAGTGAATATGATATTGATTTTGATGCGATGGCTAAAGAATTATTCGAAAATACGGCTACGATTCGTGGAAAAGAATTCAAGAATATTCTTTACAATGATGTTAAAGAATATATGTTGAGTGGATATCACATTGCGGTAAGTCAGGTTTTTACGTTTGATTTGAGTATTGTGGATGAAATTAAAGAGGATTTCTTGAAGTACATGGATGAACAAAACACGATACATGAATATGACTTGATGTTGATGGTTATCACTAATGTCGAAGGTCGTGGTTCACGTTTCTTATATGTAGGTAAGTTATCGCATTTTGTTCGTGATGTTGTAGAAGAATTCAAGGATCAAGGATTCGTTTCTCGTAAAAAACAAATTGTGCCTCGTTTAGCACAAGAACTGGCATAAAGGGGG
>NZ_DBMEXE010000172.1:2241-3502 GCF_056804935.1 Holdemanella sp.
GCATCATTTGACACACAGTCAAGTGAAGAAAGTACAAGTGCACCTTGCACTGAAAAACAATTGATTTTAGCTCGTGAACTAAAGGCTGAATGTGAAAAATTAGGTTTTGATTCTGTTGAATTAACCGATACAGGTATTGTGTATGCATACTTAAATGCGAATACAGATAAGAAGATAGATCGTATTGGGTTTATTGCACATATGGATACGGCAACTGAAATTACGGGGACGAATGTAAAGTGTCGTGTAATTTCAAAATATGATGGAAATACAATTCAATTAAATGAAGAGTATTCCATGTCTAAAGAAGAATTTCCAGCTTTGGCAAACTGCATTGGTGATGATTTGATTGTTACAGATGGAACGACATTACTTGGTGCAGACGATAAAGCAGGAATTGCGATTATTTTAGAGGCTATGGAACAGTTGATTCAATCTGAAAAAGAACATGGATTTATTGCGGTTGCCTTTACTCCAGATGAAGAAGTAGGTCGTGGTGTCGAAAACTTTGAGTTAGATAAGTTTGCCGTGGATTACGCGTTCACAATTGATGGTGATCGTATTGATTCTGTTGATTATGAGACATTTAATGCAGCACAAGCTGTTGTCACATTTGATGGTACAAGCATTCATCCTGGAGATGCCAAGGATCGTATGGTCAATGCGAGTTTATTAGCAATGGAATATGCTTCGAGTCTTCCAAAAAAACAAACACCTTCACATACACAGGGTCGTCAAGGATTCTATCATTTAGTGGGTATGGAAGGAATTTGTGAAGATGCAAAATTAACTTACATTCTTCGTAATCACAGTAAACAAAGTTTTATTGCACAAAAACAGAAGATGGAAGCAATTGCGGATAAGATGAATGAAAAATACGGAAACCGTGTTCATGTATCGATTCGTGATCAATATGAAAACATGCGTCAATATATGCATGGGGATATGCGTAGTGTGAATAAGGCAAAATATGCATTGCGTCAATGTGATGTAACACCAGTTAGTACACCAATTCGTGGTGGAACAGATGGTGCAATGTTGACGGCAAGAGGATTAATTTGTCCAAACTTAGGTACGGGTTCATTTAATCATCATGGTCGTTTTGAATTCGCAAGTATTCAAAAGATGGAAAAGATGGTTGAAATCGTATTAAAAATCGTTGAGTAGCTAACTATATAAAATTCAAGTAATTTTTATGAAAAAGTTTGAAAATATAAAATTACTAGAATTTTTAGTTATTTTTGAATTGATCTTTGAAAAT
>NZ_DBMEXE010000173.1:0-3430 GCF_056804935.1 Holdemanella sp.
CTATATAGCCTTTGAAATATATCCAACGTTAGATAAAGTATTGATTAATTCATCTGTTGGATGTTGTTGTTTAGATAATATAGTCACGGTATTATCTTCCATGTTTACTTTGGCATAAAAGCCTTCTTGGCTATTGAACGCATTTTCAATGGTACGAACACAATTTTGACAGTGAATGTCATATACTTTTAAAACGGCTTTGTAAGGGTAATGCTCTTCGTTTTTATCTTTTACCCTTACTTTTTTTATGGTTTCACTTGAACCACAACATCCTGATGTGGCTCTTTTTTTCGTGGAACGAATTCCAATACAGATAATAATTACTAAAATGACACATATAATGATTGTTGGTAAGTTCATATGTTTAATCCTCCAATGAAAAAAATACACCAAATAGTTAGAATAGTCAAACCGAGTTAATCTTGTGTAACTTTTTGTTGACATTGCTTTATTGTAAGAGTAAACTAACTGTGTTAGAAGAATCTAACCAGGAGGGTTCGATATGCCATTATCTTTTGCAGATTTAAATTCGGTCAATACAATCAAGAAAATTGGTGGTTCTAAAGAACAACAACGACACTTAGAAAACTTAGGCTTTGTGCCTGGGACTGTGATTGTGGTTGTGAGTAAAACCAATGGAAATGTAATTGTGAATGTTAAAGAAGTTCGAATAGCCATTAGTGAAGAACTCGCAAGAAAGATCATGGTGTAGAAAGGAGTAATTATGACTTTAAAGGAAGTTTCAATTGGTCAAACAGTGACTGTAAAGAAATTGTCGGGTCAAGGAGCAACAAAACGAAGAATTATGGATATGGGAATTACTAAAGGAGTAAGTGTAACTGTTCAAAAGGTAGCGCCATTAGGGGATCCTATTGAATTAACCGTTCGTGGATATCAATTATCGCTTCGTAAAGCCGACGCAGAAATGATTGAAGTAGAGTAAAGTTAAAAAATAGGAGGGAATTATGTCAATTCAAGTCGCATTAGCAGGTAATCCGAACTGTGGTAAAACTACATTGTTTAATGGCTTAACAGGTGCTACACAATATGTAGGTAACTGGCCAGGGGTTACAGTTGAAAAAAAAGAAGGAAAGTATAAGGAAGATAAAGATATTAAAATTACCGATTTACCAGGTATTTATTCATTATCACCATACACTTTGGAAGAAGTTGTATCTCGTGAATTTTTATTAAATGGAAATGTCGATGTTGTTTTAAACATCATTGATGGTTCTAACTTAGAAAGAAACTTATTTTTGACAACACAAATTTTAGAGTTGGGTATTCCAACAGTTGTTGCGATCAATATGTTGGATGTCATTGAAAAAAGAAAAGATACAATTGACTATAAAAAGTTATCAAAAGAATTAGGTTGTCCTGTATTACCAATTTCAGCTTTGAAAAACACAGGAATCAAAGAGTTGATGGCTGAGGTAAAAAAGGTAGCGAATACGCAATGTAAAGCTAAAAATATTTATGCAGGTAAAGTATTAAATGCACTGAATACAATTGAAACAAGTTTGCCTTCAAGTATTGAAGCAAGTCGTCGTTTCTTCTATGCCGTTAAATTGTTTGAAAGAGATGATAAGATTGAAGCAGCTATCAAGTCAAAGGCAGATGCAGATGTGATTGAAGCTGTAGAAAAGTCAATGGATGATGATAGTGAATCAATTATTACAGATGCTCGTTATACATATATCACAAGTGTAATTAAAGATTGTTACAAAAAAGGATCTAAAGAAGTATTAACTACTTCGGATAAGATCGACCGTATTGTCACTAACCGAGTTTTAGCACTTCCAATATTTGCCCTTGTAATGTGGTTTGTATATTATATTTCAGTAACTACAGTAGGAACTATTGTAACTGACTGGACAAATGATGTCTTGTTTGGTGAAATTATTCCTCCTGCAGTGGATAGTTTCTTAACTTCAATTCAATGTGCAGATTGGTTACATGGATTGATTGTGGATGGTATTATTGGTGGTGTAGGAGCTGTTATTGGCTTTGTACCACAGATGTTAGTATTATTCTTCTTCTTAGCTATCTTGGAAGATTGTGGATATATGGCACGTGTTGCCTTTATCATGGACCGTATTTTCCGTAAGTTTGGATTATCAGGAAAATCATTTATTCCTATGTTGATTGGTACAGGTTGTGGTGTGCCTGCTGTTATGGCAAGTCGTACCATTGAAAGTGATCGTGATCGTAAGATGACAATCATGACAACAACATTCATTCCATGTGGTGCAAAAATGCCAATCATTGGTTTAATTGCCGGTGCTATTTTCCATGGTGCTAGCTGGGTAGCTCCAAGTGCTTACTTTGTAGGTATGGCAGCTGTTATTATTTCTGGTATTATGTTAAAGAAGACAAAATTATTTGCCGGAGATCCTGCTCCATTCGTAATGGAAATGCCAGCATACCACACACCTCGTGCAGTTAATGTATTAAGAAGTATGTGGGAACGTGGTTCAAGCTTTATTAAAAAGGCTGGAACAATTATCTTATTATCTACAATCGTATTGTGGTTCTTACAAGGATTTGGATGGGAAAAAGGTGCATTTGGCATGGTTGATGATATTGATCATTCAATTCTATCTTCAATTGGACAAACATTCGCATGGATCTTCTCACCACTTGGTTGGGGCGATTGGAAAGCTGCAGTTGCTAGTGTAACAGGTTTAATTGCGAAAGAAAATCTTGTCGCAACATTTGGACAATTATATGGATTTGCCGAAGTTGCTGAAGAGGGCAATGAATTCTGGGGACAATTATCCGCAAGCTTTACACCTCTAGCTGCCTATTCACTCATGATATTTAATTTATTGTGTGCTCCATGTTTTGCAGCAATGGGAGCTATCAAACGTGAAATGAACAACACAAAATGGTTCTTGATTGCCATTGGATATCAATGTGGATTCGCTTATGTATGTTCACTGATTGTTTATCAATTAGGTAGTTTATTCAATGGTGGATCTTTTGGATTTGGAACGATTGTAGGATTTATCTTATTGATTGGTTTAATTTATTTATTGGTTCGTCCATCAAAAGAAAGTGATACTGCTGAAGTTGAATTTGCAGTAAAATAATGTAAAAGGAGGGGTTTCCATGAATCTATCAACATTTCTAGTTCTATTGGTTGTATGTGCATGTGCAGGTTTAGCTTGTCGAAGCATTTATAAAGATAAAAAGAGTGGAAAATCAAGCTGTGGTGGTAGCTGTGGACATTGCGGCTCTCATTCGATGTGTGAAAATCCCAAGGCATTTTTTGATCAGATAAAAAAAGAACAATTTAGTAAATAAGAGCATCGAAAGGTGCTCTTTCTTGTACGACAGGCAGTCGTGCTTATAGTTGATAATCAATCACCGATTATCAACTGTTTTATTTTAGAGACAATAAAGTACAAGATACTCGTAACACTATACA
>NZ_DBMEXE010000174.1:0-3428 GCF_056804935.1 Holdemanella sp.
AAGTGCTAGATTAAGCCTTGAATAAAGGCTTTCTAGCACTTTTTACTTTTTCAACTGTCAAACTCGGGATTCTACATACTTTTTTGAGTGTCGTCAATGATTTTGTTAATATTTTAACAAATTGTTTTAAACACAGATTCTTATTAATATATATAAAGTATTTTTAACATGTGAAAATATAAACAAGTGGTTGACATCCCCTATTTTAAGGACTAGACTAAGCATGTAAAGTAAATCTCGATTCAGAGTAGAAAGTAGGTATACAAATGAGAAAAGCTTATATTGTTGCTGCGAAACGTAGTGCAATTGGTACTTTTTTAGGAAGTCTAACAGATGTTGATTTAGCAACTGTTGGAGCTACAGTTTTAAAAGAAACTATTAAACAAGCAAACATTGATCCAGCAAACTTGGATGAAGTTATTATTGGTAACGTAATCGCTGCAGGTTTAGGACAAAACATTGCTCGTCACGTTGCATTCGATGCAGGTATTCCTGTTGAAGTATGTGCACAATCTATCAATATGTTATGTGGTTCAGGTTTGAAAGCTGTTATGGAAGCTACACTTCGTATTCAAGCTAACTTTGGTGACTTATATGTTGCTGGTGGTGTTGAATCTATGACACGTGCTCCATTCATGTTGAGCTATAAAAACCGTACAGGAACTAAAATGGGAGACCAAAAATTAGTGGATGCTATGTTACACGATGGTTTAACAGATGCAATGTATGGAATTCACATGGGATGTACAGCTGATAACATTGCTAAAAAATACAACATTTCACGTGAAGCACAAGATGAATTCGCATTTGCTTCTCAAGAAAAAGCTTTAGCGGCTATTGCTGCAGGTAAATTTAAAGACGAAATTGTTCCTATTACTTATAAAACTCGTAAAGGTGAAGTAGTATTCGATACAGACGAACACCCTCGTAAAACAAGCTTAGAAAAATTAGCTAAATTACGTCCAGCCTTCAACGCAGATGGAACTGTAACTGCAGGTAATGCTTCTGGTATCAATGATGGTGCTTCATTTACAATCGTTGCTAGTGAAGACGCTGTTAAGAAATATAACTTAAAACCAATTGCTGAAGTAATCGGATTTGGACAAGGTGGAGTTGATCCACGAGTTATGGGATTAGGTCCTACTCCAGCTATCTTAAATGCATTAAAATATGCAGATCTAAAAATCGAAGATCTTGACTTAGTTGAATTGAATGAAGCATTTGCTGCTCAGTCATTAGGTGTTATCCACGAATTAGAAGAAGCTACAGGTATGGATCGTGAAGCATTCTTAGCTAAGACAAACGTAAATGGTGGAGCCATTGCTTTAGGTCACCCAGTAGGTGCTAGTGGAAACCGTATCTTAGTTTCATTGTTATATGAAATGCAAAAACGTAAATCAAAAATCGGTCTTGCTTCCCTATGTATTGGTGGAGGACAAGGTGCCGCTGTTATCGTAAAAATGTGCGATTAATCAATAAGGAGACGTGTTCTCCTTATTTCTTTAAATTCACTTGTGAATTTTTTAATTTGTGATTGATTTTCATCATTCACTATGTTAAAGTTTAAAAGGTAAATGACTAATAGTCTTACATGGAGGAATATTAATATGACAAAAAAAGTAGTTTTAGCAGGTGCATGTCGTACTGCTATTGGTAAAATGGGTGGAGCTTTAAGTAACACTCCAGCTGCTGAATTAGGTTCTATTGTTATTAAAGAAGCATTGAACCGTGCAGGTGTTAAACCTGAACAAGTTGACGAAGTATTAATGGGATGCGTTATCCAAGCTGCTCAAGGACAAAACGTTGCTCGTCAAGCTAGTATCAAAGCTGGTCTACCAATTGAAGTTCCTGCCGTAACATTAAACGTTGTTTGTGGATCTGGTTTGAACTGTGTTAACCAAGCTGCTGCAATGATCATGGCTGGACAAGCTGATATCGTTGTTGCTGGTGGTATGGAAAACATGTCAATGGCACCATATGCTATGACTAAAGCACGTTTCGGTTACCGTATGAACAACGCTACTATCGTCGATACAATGGTAAATGATGCATTAACAGATGCATTCAACCACTACCACATGATGATTACTGCTGAAAACATCTGTGATCGTTGGAACTTAACTCGTGAAGAATTAGATGAATTCTCAGCTAACTCTCAACAAAAAGCAGAAAAAGCTATGGCTGAACACAAATTCGATGATGAAATCGTACCAGTTCCAGTTAAAGTTAAAAAACAAATCGTTGAATTCAAAGTGGATGAAGGACCTCGTCCAGGAACAACTGTTGAAACATTGGCAAAATTACGTTGCTGCTCTGGTAAAGAAGGCGGAATGGTAACTGCTGGTAATGCTTCAGGTATCAATGATGGTGCTGCTGCAATCGTTGTTATGAGCGAAGAAAAAGCAAAAGAATTAGGTGTTACACCAATGGCTACTTGGGTACAAGGTGCATTAGCTGGTGTTGAACCAGAAATTATGGGTATTGGACCAGTTGCTGCCACTCGTAAAGTTATGGAAAGAACTGGATTAACAGTTGATGATATGGACTTAATCGAAGCTAACGAAGCTTTCGCTGCACAATCAGTTGCTGTTGCTAGAGAATTAGGATTCGATATGAGCAAAGTTAACGTTAACGGTGGAGCTGTTGCATTAGGACACCCTGTCGGAGCTAGTGGATGCCGTATCTTAGTTACATTACTACACGAAATGCAAAAACGTGATGCTAAGAAAGGTTTAGCTACACTTTGCATCGGTGGTGGTATGGGTTGTGCTACTATCGTAGAACGTGACTAATTTACATCAATAATAACTAACTACTTCAAGAAGAGATTCAGTTTTGTCTGAATCTCTTCTTTTTTTCTTACTTTTTACAATTCAAAAATTTTTTTGTTATAATCAATTTAAAGGAGTTACTATAACTATGAACACAAATTTAAATCGAATATTATTTATTTTCTCAGGGATATGTTTTATATTCACATACTTCTTAACAAAGAATTTTACTTATCTACCATTAGGACTCTGTTGCTTAATACTATCGACAAACAAAAAAAGAGAAGACCACTAAGTCTTCTCTATTTTTCGATTTCCTTTAAGATGTTTTCAATCTTATTTCCCTGTTCAAGACTTGTATCTTGAATAAAGATCAATTCAGGCATCTTACGAATCTTGATTTTCTTTGCAACACCGGAACGAATAAATCCTTTTGATTGATTTAAAACACGCATACCTGCATCATTACGACCTTGTTTACCAAGGAATGTAACATACACTTTAGCTTGTGATAAATCACTTGTACATTGTACATCCGTTACTGTGCAAAAACCTAAGTTCGGATTTTTCAATTCAAATTGAAGAATGTGTGAAATCTCTCTTTGAATTGTCATCTCCATACGTTCTGTTTTTAATGACATACTATTCTTCCACTTC
>NZ_DBMEXE010000175.1:0-3425 GCF_056804935.1 Holdemanella sp.
TTGTTGAAAACCATAGAACATTCGATGTTCATCCATTAAATAAAAATCCTTATTCGATAACTCGCCATTCAATAATGGTTCAAATACTTCTATGTTTCGTACTTGTGCATATCGTTTAAAGAATTGTTGAATCATAATTTCATATGATTTGGCATCTGGATGAAGGTAAACCTGCCAATACATGTGGTATCTTGCCATAATATAGTCTTCAATACTGTGCATTCCACTCATTTTCACACATAGAGAATCATTTTTTACTCGTAAAGTACGTAAGATTCTTTCCAAATCAAAATTTCCATAGCTTGTACCTGTTTCGTAGGCATCTCTTAATAGATAATCCATTCGATCCGCATCCAGTTGTGAACTAATCATTTGATACATCATTGGTTTTGCATGTTGATGTGTTAGAATCAACATAATATTTTGTGGAAGAGCCTCATCCTCTTTAATTAGTGCTTTATGAATTTCTGTTTCTGGATCCAAAATTAAATCACAAGTCATTTGTTCATGATGTTTCTTGTGAAGTGTTTCAAAGAAGTGAGAAAATGGTCCATGTCCTAAATCATGCAACAGAGCAGCACATAAAACCTGAATTTTTTCATATTCACTTAAAGTAGCCGCAATTGAATCCACTTCTTCACACATCCGTCTTGTGATTTCATATACACCTAAACTATGAGAAAACCGGGAATGCTCCGCCGTATGATAGATTTGAAAATCCCCACCCAATTGATGGATGCGATGCAATCTTTGAAATTCTTTTGCGTTGATACAATCCCATATCACTTGATACTTCACATGAATATATCCATGCACAGGATCTCTTAATACTTTGGTTTCATTGGTTTTGTTAAACATGGCCATACCCCCTTTAATGCTTCTACAAGCATTTTATCAGATTTAAAGAAGTTATAGTCATATATATGATCTGGAGTTGTCCAAATATATTCTGAATGCACACTTAATTTTGTTGGTTTTTCATTAGAAGTACATGTGAAACAAGTTAAGTGAATTTCATATCCATCTTGATAATCCACGCTAGAAGCTAAATATTGCACATTGTAAATGTCAATATCACATTCTTCTTTCCATTCCCGAATTAATGCCTCTTCTTTTGTTTCACTTTTCTCAACTTTTCCACCAGGAAATTCAAAGAAACCTTTGCTTGAACCATAATTTCTTTGGGCAATCATCACTTTTCCATCAATCACAAGAGCTCCGCACACAACATTAAGCTTGTTCATCTTCAATTCTTTCTTCATGAATTATTTCAAACAACAGTTGGGCGTTTTGTTTAGAAACTTGTTTTTGAATATCTAATACACGAATTTCAAGAAGTCTTGCCCCAAAACGAATACGAATTGTATCTCCAATTTTTAATTCTGTACTTGGTTTTGCCACTCGTTCATTGACCCAAATTCGTCCTTGTAAAGCTAATTCTTTAGCAGCTTCTCTTCTTTTTAAGATTCGTGCTGTTTTTAAATATTTATCTAATCGCATCAAAACTCTCCTTCTAATTTATCAATAACCTGCATCAACAATTCAATATGTTTCTTTAATCGTTTAGAAATCATGATCTTAATTTTTCCACTCTCTAATTTCAAATTGATCTTTCGACTAATATCATTAATAGCACCAAACAATTTAACACCATCACAATTCTTTGACCATTCAGCACTCATTGTGATTATAACGACGTCATCTGTTTCTTTTAATGATTCAACACCTTCTCGATTCACAAAGAAATCCAGTTTTTTCTGTTCAAACAATTGTTTTACTTCATTTGGAATATGCCCAAATAAGTCTTCAACACGTTTTTCATATTCAATCAATTCAGTAAGACTCTCTGTTTTCTTAATGTGTTGATAGATTTCCAATTTATCTCCATCATTATCTGTGAATTTTTTAGGTATATATCCCGATAACTGAACTTGAGCCACTTTATCATTCTTTTTATTCTCAATTGGCTTGCCTTGCTTTTTCTTAATGGCACTTGCCAACATTTCAAGATATAAATCCAATCCTACATCATCAATAAATCCTGCTTGTTGCGGCCCAAGCATGTCTCCGGCTCCACGAATTGTTAAATCTCGCATAGCCACTTTATATCCACTGCCTAAAGATGTAAATTCTTTAATGGCTTTTAACCTTTTATGTGCCTGTTCTGTCAATTCTTTTTGTGGCTGTACCAATAAATAACAGTATGCGATTTTTTCACGACGCCCTACACGGCCTCGAATCTGATAAAGTTGAGACAATCCAAAACGATCAGCATCATCAATGATCATCGTATTCGCATTCGCAATATCTAGTCCAGTTTCAATAATTGTTGTACAAACTAAAATTTGATATTTCTCTTGTTCAAAATCAATCATCGTCTGCTCAATATCATTCTTATCCATACGTCCATGTGCCACTGCTACTTTGGCATCAGGGAACATATTTTGAATATTTTTAGCTACAGAATAGATATTCGATACGTGGTTATACAAATAAAAAACTTGTCCTCCACGAGATAATTCTCTTTGAATGATTTCTTTCACGACACTCTTTTTGTTTTCCATCACATACGTTTGAATTGGATGACGATGCAATGGTGGTGTATTCAATTGTGAAATCGTACGTACCCCAATCAAAGACATCTGTAAAGTTCTAGGAATTGGTGTTGCACTTAAAGATAAAACGTCGATTGTGTTTTTCATCTCTTTAATTTTTTCTTTGTGCTCAACTCCAAATCGCTGCTCTTCATCAATAATCAATAAACCTAAGCTTTTATATTGAAAAGATTTATTCAATAATTTATGTGTACCAATAATAATATCAACTTGCCCGTCCGCCAATTCTTTTTTAATCTGACTCATTTCTTTTGTTGGCACAAAACGATTCACTACACGAATATTAGCACCTACATTTTCAAAACGCTTTATAAACGTCTGATAATGTTGCATAGATAAAATTGTAGTTGGGCACAGTAAAGCTACTTGTTTATTATTTGAAATAGCCTTGAATGCAGCACGCATAGCTACTTCTGTCTTACCGAACCCTACATCTCCACATAATAAGTGATCCATTGGTTTTGGCTTTTCCATTTCTCGTTTGATTTCTTCTGTAGCTTTCATTTGATCTGGTGTTGCCTCATATTCAAAGGCTTCTTCAAATTCTCTTTGTAGATCATCATCTTTACTGAACGCAAAACCAATATCTTCATTTCGCTTCGCATATAACTCAACTAATCGAGACGCAATTTCTTCAACCTTTTTAGAAACCTTTTCCTTCGTCTTTTTCCATTTGTTAGAACCCAATTGCGATAATTTGATGCCCACACCTTCTTTGGACACGTATTTTCTTACCAACTGAAATTGTGATAATGGGACAAATAATTCATCGCCTCCATTGTATAAAACATGTAAATAATCTAATGTCTT
>NZ_DBMEXE010000176.1:0-2948 GCF_056804935.1 Holdemanella sp.
TCAGTTATTTATTCAAGCTCTTATTTAATTTTGATAACTGCATAGTTGTTAGCCATAGCTACACCAACACCAATCATCTTATGAGCTTCCCATTTTTCAGAACCAACTGCTGATTCATTACGTTGGATTACTAAGTCACCACGTAAAGCAACTTTAACAGGTTTTACACCTGAAGGAAGTACGAATACAGTCTTAGTGTCATAGAACCATTTCTTATTAGTGTTGTCTACTAAATAGTTAGGAAGTTCTACAACTCTAACGCCTTTATAAATTTGGATGAAACCATAGTTTCTCTTGTCTGCAGAGTCTTGTGATTCAGAGTGGAATTCAATTCCTTCATTATTAAGTTTGCTTAAAACTTCATAAGAACCGAAGATAGTAGGAATACCATATTGTTTAACAATTGGTAATACTTCGTCTAATGCAGGAGATAATGCTGCTGTAGTAGCGTCAATTGCAGTACCATTTTGATATTTTACAGCATTGTATTCAGCACTTGCTGCAGATTCGCCTGCTGCTAAAGCATCAAATACATCTTTGTAAACGATTTCTTCCATTCCTTCAAGAACGTTATTAAATAATTCACTTAAACTTGCAGTTCCAAGTAAAATGTCTTCTAAAGTTACATATACTGCTACTGTTTCAACATGAGTTTTTAAACTGAAATATTTGCTATCTAATCTAGCTGCTCTATAGATACCACCACGAGCACCTTTAGCGATAGTTAATTTAGCACGGTTTTTACCGATTTTATCAATGTTAAATAAAGGTTCAGCATCACGAGCAAAAGATTTAACTTCTGCAAATTCGCCTAATACTTGTTCTAATTTCTTAGGAAGGATTTCATCCATTGCTTCTTCGATTAATGCGAAAGCTTGAGGTGCTACGGCACGAATTTCACGAGCAGATGGGTTTTCACCTAAACCTAATTCTTTGCAAATTGCAGTGATAGCAGCGTTGTTAACGTCTTCTGCACTAAAATTAGCAGAAGGTTGATTTTCTAATGCGGCGATAAGGCCAGTTTTTAATTCTTTATTCATTGTATTCACCTCGCTCCTATCCTAAATAAATATAGTGGTAAGCTTTTGTTCCATCAGGCATTTCTGCTACGCCAAACCAATCGTCTGATTTGCCTAAACCACTAGTTGCTTCTACTTTAACTACTCTACCTTGAATAACAGTTTTAACATCTGCATACTTTGAATCATTTTCATAGTCAATAGTGCTCATCCATTCATCACCAGGAATTAATTGAACTAAACGAACATTTTCTTCTTCAAGATTAGTTGCATAAAGTTTAGCTCCTTTAAAAATAGTATTGATAGGATCGTTATAAGAAATAAATAAAACCTTGTCAGATGCTTCAGGAACTTTGATTCCGTCTACACTAATAGCACAGATATGACCGTTTTCAAAATATTTAACACCATTAACATCTTTAATGTATGCACATCTTTCTTTAACTGGCATTTGTGCTACAACGAAACCAGGTTGTAAGCCTTTAAGGTTATTAACTTCAATTTGTTCAAATTTTGGTAATAGATCTACAATCATTTTTATAACCTCTTCTTTCTAGCGCTTTAAGTTCTTACGAACAAATGCGTCTAGTGGATTTTCTGTGTCTTTATTTGTTTCTGGAGCATACACAGTAAATGCTCTTCCAATACCACGTACAGATGTAGTATTAACTTCATCATTTACGCGCTTGTAAATTTTTAATAAATCTAATTCAAGATCTTCTGCATTAAAAGTATCAATAGAAGACATATAGTTATTGTATTGTTCTTCAGTTAATACATTCCTATAAGATTCAACTAATTGGACTTTTTTTGCTTTCTTAAGATTTTCATATTCTTCTCTTTCACTGTCAGTAAATGAGGTAGAACTTGAACTCTCAGTTTGTTTGTTTTCATGTCCACACTCACTTTCATTAATTTGTTGTCCTTCGTTAACTAGTGGAGCGTCTTCGACATTTGTTACTGATGCTGCTGCACCGGTGAAATTTGATTGTTGGTCATCACTGTTGTGACCTTCTTCATTCTCAATAGTAGAGGCAGCACTCACAGGTTCAGGATCTGGTGTAGTTTCAGGTGTTTGATTATCAAAATCAGTTTGTTCACCAACTTTTGGTTCTGCACTAGGTTCTGGTTCTGCTTGTCCCATGTCTGTTTCTGCTGAAGCAGTATTATCTTCTAAACTAGCATTAGGAGAAGGTTCTGCAGGTGCTGGTTCAGGCATTTCTTCCCAAACAACATGTACTTCTTTTACTTCACCTAAAGTTACTACTGCATTTTCATCAATAGTATAATAGAATTTTAAATAAGTTGTACTCCCATCAATAAATGAATATACATGACATATTACACTATCATCGTAAAAATCAACTGGATAGATATAATATTCTTCTTGATATTCTTTTTCAATGGCGTTTACTGCTTTAGCGGAAATGTCACCCCATGTTAACTTGATGAATTCACTTAAATTCATTTTTTCGCCTCCATGTTGGTTTTCTTCTAATCGTCTTTCACAATAGTCTTTCAATAATTGCATTTTCTTTGCAAATTCACTGTTTTCATTAAAGAAACTTGAACCTGTAAAAGCCGGTTTTTGATTCATGCCAAGCACACTTACACCAACAAAGTCTCCTGCGGTAAATTCAATGTTTTTGAAGTGTTTCTTGTCATCATAGTTAATTTTGTATTTTGTTGATTTAGGGTCTAACTCTAATGAATGAGGATGACCAGGAATTTTTTTGGCAAGTTCGCCTAATTGATCTGGACGTTCAGTATATAAAATTACATCTGTCACACACCAAGTTTTTCCATCTTCTTCATCATCTTCAAAAGTAATTTCTCCGCAAGGATCAACAATACCAAAGATTTCTTGACGACTAGCATGACCTTCGAAATCTTCACTTTCGTCATCATATCTACTTACAACAGGTGTGT
>NZ_DBMEXE010000176.1:2958-3406 GCF_056804935.1 Holdemanella sp.
ATAACGATGATCTGCTGTTTCTCCTTTGTAAAAAACTTTCAATTTACAACGAGAGAAGATTTCATAATTTTTATCTTCATTGTTCGAGAAATCTGATAATACAACAGGCCAACTGAAATTAATAGTTGGTTTTTTCATCTTTAATCCTCTTTCTTAAGAGATAAGGTATCTTCCTCTAATAAATTAATGCTCTATTCGTCTTGCTCTGATGGCTCATTTCCAGATGCAGAACTATTATCCCCATTGTCTTTATTGTCGGTTTGATCATTATCATCTTGATTTGTGTTTTGCTTAGATGAATTACCTTTGCTATCTTCTTTTCTATCTTCCGCAGTTTGAGTATAAGATGTTTGCATTGGTTTTATTCCATCTAATTTTAAGAAGTCCTCAAGGTCTAATTGATCTTGAATATTCTTTTGCTTAATACCTGATGCTATAAAGTAATCAA
>NZ_DBMEXE010000177.1:0-3405 GCF_056804935.1 Holdemanella sp.
ATTGATTGTCATTGATACATTAGAGACTGCACAAAGACCACCAAAATTCTTTGTCAGATTTTTAACATTTAAAATAGTTTTCATGCAGATTTCTCCTTTCGCTTATCAAATAACTTTTTAAAAGATAATTCCTTAGTTCCTAAGATACCTGTCGGTTTAAAAATCATAATTCCAACTAGTGCCAAACCATAAATAATCATTCGTATTTCTGAGAAGTTTGCCAAAACGACATTGATAATACCAATCGCAACAGCTGCTAAAACACTTGATGTCATAGAGCCCATACCGCCAAATACGACCATAACTAAGATGTCAATTGACTTATTAAAAGTAAATTGATCCGGTTTGATAACATAGAAATTACATGCGAACAATGCACCAGCTAATGAAGCTAATAATGCCCCAATCACAAATGCAATTACTTTATACTTTGTCGTATTGATACCCATTGCCTCACTAGCAATTTCATCTTCACGAATCGATAAACAGGCTCTTCCTGGAGCGGAATTTGTAAAGTTACAAACAACTAGAATCGCAATAACGGCACATACAAACAACAATGGAAATGTAGTTAATTTAGGAATTCCATTTAATCCTGCCGCTCCATTTGTGATTTCCATATTTTGCACTAGGATACGTACAATTTCCGCAAAACCCAAAGTCGCAATCGCCAAATAATCCCCTTTCAAACGCAATGTTGGAATAGAGACAATCAAAGCTACAATGGTTGAAAGTGCAAAGCCAATCAATACTCCAATAGCTAAGCCCGTCATATTTGGCATCATTTTTACCATAATACCAGCACAATAAGCTCCAATACACATAAATCCAGCATGTCCTAATGAAAACTGGCCACATACACCAATAACTAAATTTAATGAAACAGCTAAAATAATATTAATAAAGATATTATATAGAGTGATGGAATAATAAGATCCAATAATTCCAACCTTCATTAAAATGGTTAGAACTATAAATGATACAACAGAAAGTAAAAGCCAAGCAAGATTTGCCTTATTCAATAATTCTTTACGCATGACTTACACCTTCTCTCTAACGTTTTTACCTAATAAACCAGCTGGTTTTAAGATCAAAATCAAAATCAATATAATGTAGACAATCGCATCTTTATACAAAGAACTACCATAAGCGGTAACCATAGTTTCAGCAATCCCAATAAATAATCCACCAATCATAGCACCTGGAATACTTCCAATACCACCAAATACTGCAGCAATAAATGCTTTTAATCCTGGTGTCATTCCCATCAAAGGATTGATTGAATTATAATAAATTCCAACTAAAACGCCGGCAACACCTGCTAAAGCTGACCCTAAAAGGAATGTAAATGAAATTGTTTTATCCACATCGATACCCATTAAACGTGCAGCATCTTCATCAACACTTACAGCACGCATGGCACGGCCCATTTTTGTCTTTTGAACAATAAACTGCAAAACAACCATTAAAATAACAGTAATGACAAAAATATAGACTTGTTGCATCGTAATTGTGACAGGTCCTAAATGAAATGATGCACTCGTTAATAATTTAGGATACGTTCTTACTTCACTACCCATGATATATTGTGTTGCATACTCCAAGACATAACTTACACCAATTGCTGTAATCAATGCGGTAATTCGAGTCGCATGACGAAGTGGCTTATATGCGATGCGCTCAATCAATACACCTACAACACCACAAAAAATCATTGAAATTAATAGTGCAGGAATAAACCCTAAACCACAATATGTTGTTATTAGAAATGCACAATAAGCTCCTAACATATAGATATCTCCATGTGCAAAGTTGATCAATTTAATAATTCCATAAACCATGGTATATCCTAAGGCAATCAATGCGTAAATACTTCCTAAGGATAGACCATTGACTAGTTGTTGTAAAAAAGCTGTCATATTAACCTCCTTATTAAAAAAGAGGGGGAATTGTTCCCCCTATGAACAAAGACTTATTTATTTGGATCTACTGAAACGGCTTCCGTTTGAACACCATCTACTAAGTTAACAACTAATACAGACTTCTTAGGTGAATGTGTCTTATCAAATGTGAATGAACCAGTTAAACCATCAAACTCAGTATCGTCAATTGCCTTTTGTAGATCAGCCCCTGTTTTACCAGCTTTTTCCAAGGCTTGTAAACCTAAATTAGTAGCATCATAAGCTAATGCAGAGAACATATTTGGAGCTTCTCCATATTCTTTAGTATATGCATCTACAAATGCTGTTAAGGTATCGCTTGCGTTAACTGTAGTATAAGCAGTTGAATAGTAGCAGTTATTTAAATTTTCACTACCAGCAAGTTCTGCTAATTTTTCTGATTCAAATCCATCAGCACCTAAGATTGTGCAATCCATACCAGCTTCACGAGCTTGTTTAATAATTAATCCAGCTTCTGAATAGTAACCAGCAATGAATAATACATCTGCACCTTTATCTTTTACTTTCGTGATGATACCGGCAAAGTCAGTATCTTTAGCGTTATAGCTTTCTGTAGCTACAACTTCTCCACCCAAATCTTCAAATTTTTGTGTAAATACTTTAGTAAGACCCTTTCCATAATCACTAACTTCGTTAATGATAACAGCTTTTTTCTTACCTAAGTTTTCATATCCAAATTTAGCCATTGCCTTACCTTGATATGAATCTTCGAAACAAATACGGAACGCATATTCATAAGGAGAATCCCCATTCATTGTTGCATCTACCTGAGTAGCAGATGGTGAAATGACTGGAACTTGGTTTTGATCCGCTACTGGATATGTCGCAATAGAAGCACCTGAAGTTGCAGGTCCAACCACAAAAGCTACACCATCTTCAGTCATCAATTTTGTAGCTGCTGAAGTAGATTCACTAGCATCTCCTTTATTGTCCATTTTGACAGCTTTAATTTTATATTTTGAATCCTTGTTTGCGTTATATTCCTTGATAGCAAGCGAAGCCCCTTTATACTCAGCTTGACCATAAGAAGCTACTGCACCAGACAATTCATAGTTCAAACCAATCTTGACTGTATCTCCTTCTTTTAATTCAGTTGCAGCCGTTCCACTTCCTGAACTACATCCGACTAACATGCTTAATGCGACAGCACTAGAAGCAAACGTTTTTAATAATTTACCCTTCATAATCTATACCTCCCTCGAGTTGTACAGATATAATAACGCAAGTGGAAAACGTTTTCAAGTTCTTTTTACATTTTATTACATTTAATTTTTCATATTATTTTTTCGTTTTACATTATTTTCAGATATTTTCTTAGACAAAAAAATAGCCAAAGCTATAAAACTTTGGCTATTCAATCAACTATTAATACATTCCCTGAGGCATTGCAGGTGCTGGTTCTTCTTTATCAATTTTAGCAACTCCAGCCTCTGTTGTTAAGAAC
>NZ_DBMEXE010000178.1:0-3386 GCF_056804935.1 Holdemanella sp.
CACATACAACATTTCAAAAAAACGAAAGTGCTAGATTAAGCCTTGAATAAAGGCTTTCTAGCACTTTTTACTTTTTCAACTGTCAAACTCGGGATTATACCATCCTTGTCCATAATAGAAAACACTGAAAGAAATGGAATCCTCCAAAACTTCCAGTGTTATATTATATGAATATTCTGCTTTTTATCATTAAACAATTCTAATCAATTGTCAAAATTTCAAACTGCTTTGCCGCTCTTACATCAATTCCAGAAGGATGTAAGTCCTTTCGTAATAGTACATTCGAAAATGTATCCAATGCTAGATCTTGCGTATTCGCCTCTTCACTCAAATGCGCAAGAACAATATTTTTTGTCTTCGCATTGATCAAGGAAGTTAAATTTAAACTTGAATCTTCATTATTCAAATGCCCATTATCACTCAAAATACGCTGTTTTAAAAACATCGGACGATTTGTATGCATCAAACGATCCACATCGTGATTGCTTTCAAAGATATAATGGTCTGCATTCGCAATATACGGTTTGATTTGATTGGGTACATAACCTGTATCTGTTACATACACAAGTTTTTCTTTATCCGACTCTACCACAAAACCAATTGTATGTGGCGAATCATGAGACAAACCTAGAAATTGAATGCTCAAATCTTTGATAATCAACTTTTGATTCGGTACTACATCATGTTTATCCAACGCATCCTTTAAATCACAATAAGAATACACATCCAAATGCTTAAAATGCTTTAACTGCGAAACATGATCCGAATGAGCATGACTAATCAAGACACCATTTGTATCATCAACACAAGCTCCAACCTTTTTAAAGCTTTCCATCAAATACTTTTTTGTTGAACCACAATCAATCAACAATTGCGTATCTTCATGACGAATCAAACAACTGTTGCCTTTTGAGCCACTACACAATAAATCAATGCGCATAAATATCATCTCCAGAGGCTTCTAAATTTGTAAAACGAGATATATTCTTTTCAAAAGCCAATTGAATCTTTCCAATACCACCATTACGATGTTTTGCCAAAGATAAATCAACAACTTCTGTTTCTTCTTGTGATTCCTTATCTTTATCATAATAATTACTACGATATAGAAACATTACGATATCAGCATCCTGCTCGATTGATCCAGACTCACGTAAATCGGACAATTGCGGTTCATGATCCGTTCTTTCTTCAACCTTACGAGAAAGCTGAGAAAGCGCAATAACTGGACATTCCATTTCTTTTGCTAAAATCTTTAAATTACGCGAAATATCACTAACCTCTTGTTGACGAGAATCTGCGCGTGTTCCCGTAATCAGCTGCAAGTAGTCAATTACAACTAAAGAAATAGAGCCATTTTCACTCTTTAATTTACGACACTTCGAGAAAATCTGAGATACCTTGATACTACTTGTGTCATCAATATAAATCTTTCTTTCACTCAAATGTGAACCTGCCTCATATAAACGAGACATTTCTTCATTTGTCAATTTACCACTACGAAGCTTATCCGAATATACCTGAGATTCCGAACTCATTAAACGCTTCATCATCGAATCACTAGGCATTTCCAGTGAAAATATCGCAACAGCTCCTTCATTACGTTTCGCAACTTGAGCTGCAAAATTTAAAGCCAAGGCACTCTTTCCCATGGCAGGACGAGCTGCAAGAATAATTAAATCGCCTCGCTGAAAACCATTCGTCATACGATCCAATAAGACATAACCCGTTTCAATTCCAGTTACACCTTTCATCGTACGAAGCTCTTTTAATTCATTAATGACACGAGTAACGATTTCTTCACTTGATTCAAATTCGCTTCCCCTACGATGTCTAGTTACATCCATAACTAAACGTTCCGCATCATCTAAAACTGTATCAATATCTTCGCCAGATGAATAGCCTTCTTCACTAATTTTATCCGCAACATAAATCAACCTTCTTAGCTGTGCCTTATTTTTGATTGTTTCAATATAAGATCTTGATGTTGCACTCGAAATAGCTGAGTCTGCCAAACGAATAATATAATCTGCTCCTTGACTAGACTCTAACTGATCTGTTTCCTGTAAACGATTGACAACCGTATTCATATCAATAGGCTGACCATTTTCATGAATTGTACAGATAGCCTGATAAATCTGCTGATGAGAAGGCAAATAAAATTCTTCTGCATGTAGATCGAGTTCCTGACAATCTTGAATGACTTTAGGATATACCATCAAAGAGCCAAGCACTGATTGTTCTAAGGAAACTGCGTTAGGCATTTCACGCGACATATTATGCCTTTTCACTTACATGAACAACAATTTCACCAATCACTTGTCCACGATATAAATCCACAGGAACACGAGTCACACCTAAAGATGCAATAGATTGTTCCAATTGAAGTTTTCTTTTATCTACACGAATCCCTTTTTTAGATAAAGCTTCCACAATTTGTTTACTAGAAACAGAACCAAAAGTAGCTCCATTTTTGCCTGTACTCAAAGTAAACTCTAAAGTAATACCCTTTAAAGTTTCGCTCAAAGCTTCAGCTTCTTTTTTTAACTCAGCCTCATGTTCAGCTCTTTCTTCCATTTGTTTATCTAAAACTTTGGCAGAACCCTTTGTATACGCAATCGCCGATTTATTCTTAAATAAGAAATTTCTTGCGTAGCCATCACTTACCTCAACTACATCATCTTTCTTTCCTAATTTACGAATATCTTTAAGCAATATTACCTTCATTTTTAAGTTCCTCCTCTATACAATTTAAGATCATATCCTTCATCTGTTGCACGGATACACCTTCTCTTTCGACAGCAGCCGCACTAAAGTGGCCACCACCATTTAATTTTTCCATAATTTTTTGAACATTATAAGACCCATCACTACGAGCACTTACCGCAACGGCATTCGGATTTGTCTTTACCTTTGCGATGGTAAAACTAGCAACACAGCCTTTAATCAATAATAAAGCTTGTGAAACCTGAGCCATCATCGTCTTATCTAATGTTTCATCATCAATCGCTGCAATCATAAAATGATTGTAGTAAGGTTTTGCCTGCTGAATCAATGCATTCTTCATAGAGAAATACAAATAGTCTTCACACAAAGCTTTTTCAGCACGACTTGTATTAGCTCCCCAATTTTGTAAGGCAGCTGCTGCTTCAAACGTACGGGCATCCGTATGCATTTTAAAACGATTTGTATCCACTAAAATACCCAAATACATAATCGTCGCTTCCATTTCATAAATAGGAATATGATTGGGAATATTTTGAAGCAATTCAACAATTAATTCACACGCTGAACTTGCACTGCTTTCAACATATGTCAACAAAGTATTCTTAACAAACGCATCACTACGTCTATGATGATCAATCACAAGGATACGATTGCATTGA
>NZ_DBMEXE010000179.1:0-1854 GCF_056804935.1 Holdemanella sp.
AGAAACGTCGACTATTTTTGGGTTTATGAAGTACGTTTCTGCCACAGATATTCTATCAGATTTTAAAAAGACTGTCGACAGTCACTTTGTCAACAGTCTGAGAAACAGTATAAACTGTTCCTTAATAGTAGTCATCCACCAATGTAATTTTATCCTTTAATGCCTTGCCATATCGAAGACTTACATGAATTTCACCATTCTTTGCACAATACTCATCATAACTCTTCGATTTGAATGTATCAAAAATGGTTTGAAGATTCTTTGACATTTCATAATCATCCATCTGTAAATCCAATTGATCCCCATCCTGCACAACATGAAGCATTTTAGGATATGTGATCACCAATGAATTATTCGGTAATCGATTATCTTCCACCATCTCATCCACAACGACACGTACATCGCCAACCGAACTTAAATACGTTTTTGTATACAAACGACAACGATCTGGCATTGTCGTTGTCATAGTCTGCGTTTCTTTTGACAAATCAATTTGATTTGGACTAATTTGACTCAATTCATACACAAAAGTTCCACAGCCAAACACAAATAATAAGATTGAAACAACCAACAATACACCTAACTTACGCATTTGTATCCACCCTCTTAGGCCAAGCACGAACTAACATCAATAGTATTGCCAAACTTCCTAACACAAAGGCAATATCCATACAATATAATCCAGTACTTGTTGTGGCATATACAATAGTTACATATATCATGACAACCAAGCCAATACCACTACCAATCAAAACACACGCTACAGGAATCATAGCCAAGACTAAGATCACCTTTAAGACATCCGATTCAAGGTGACTTGGCTTTCTTTCATGATACAAAGGACTCTCAGGTGTTGGAGGCAAATCACTCGATTTAATATTATCATTCCAAGTATCTTTGATATCATCCATCACACCCACATTATGTGCATGCAAACGATAACGCTCCACTCTTTTAGCCATGACTTTCACAAAGAAATAAATGGCTAAACATAAATATAGGATGCGACAAAGACTTAACATAAAATCTGTGATCATATAGAATCCGACAAAGAATGAAAAAATCATAGACAATAAAAATTGGCATAATATATCAACCACGATGACTTTTCCAATCAACAAAATCAACACTAAAACAATCGCATCAAATAAGATGTGAAAAATTTCATTCATCGAAAAATTACCAAGCTTAGAAAACAATTCCTCAACCTTGGCATACACCTTATCAATCGTTTTATCTGCACGATTAGAGAATGGATCCATTGAGTCCGTATTGATCTTATATGCATCTAGAATATCCTTTACCAATTCATCCACATCGCCAAAACCAGCAACAGCCTCTTCTTCTGCAACACCACCAGCAATCTTGTCATCAATATACGTTCCATATTCCAATATGATGTCTTCTCTTTCTTTATCACTAATCAACGATAACTTTTGATTTAAAACATCCAAAAATTCCTTTTTTAACACCCTACTTCACTCCTTTCAAATATGCATTTACACTATCTGAAAAATCCGTCCACTCCGATAATAATGCATCATATCTTTCAAGTCCTAAATTTGTGATATGATAATACTTTCTTGGAGGACCCTCCGTAGATTCTTTTAAATAAGACTCCAACAAACGATCGTTCGACAATCGCTTCAACAAAGGATAAATCGTACCTTCATTTACTTGAATTACCTCGTTGATACGAGACACAAGCTGATACCCATATAGATCATCCGATACAATAGCCTTTAATACAATCAACTCTAAAACACCTTTTTTAAATTGAGTATTCATGCGTTTCACCCCTATTCTTTCCCATTAATGATGGCTGAAACACATCTACATACATCTTTTCCAAAG
>NZ_DBMEXE010000179.1:1864-3372 GCF_056804935.1 Holdemanella sp.
CCAAAGTTGTCAATGAAAGATTACGAATCGACTGTACATACTTAAAGTTTGGATTCACAATCCCATTCTTATATTTCAACTTCAATTCATATGCCTCATTATATTCAATGGCACCCACACCAATTACCTGAACACACATAAATAATTTCGAAGCTTTATTCAACCCCATGATTTTTCCGTTACGAATCCAACCACAAAAATACACCGGAATATTTTGGAAAGAGTATCCCGAAATATGGTCAATCGAAATCACAGGAAGATTCTTTTTTTTACCTAAACCTTGCGCATATTCTTTTGTTGCTCCATGTTTAGAACAATAAATCACCGCTCTTGGCTGCATAATATCACCCCGTTCACTATTATGATATACACACTACCTTAGATTGTCAAGTACTGTGTTATGCGTATTTGATTTAGATGAATTTAACATCGAATATTCACTTTATTTTAAAATATCTATCTAACGAAGATTTTAGTAGAATATAGGTGAAATAATATATAGTGCTAATTGATCCTTTAATGTATTAACACAAACACCTGGAAACATATAGGTATCTGGCTGACTACTCCTCACCGCAAGCAGTGAGGGTTCTTAAATAACAAAGGTCAACATACAGTGGATACAGTAGCTCAGATGGAATATGAAAGAATTAAAGAAGGAAAAATAAAATGAAATTTCAAAGATTTAAGCGCGGAAGTGTTGTAATGGTGGAATTTTCACCATCTATGGGTAGTGAAATCAAGGGGAAACATTTAGCTATCGTTTTAACGAAAAATGATTCACCTAATAATGGTGTGCTAACGGTAATTCCATTAAGTTCAAAAAATAAGCCTTATTATGTTCCAATCGGTAATTTTTTTCTTAATGAAGCAATCCCTTTCTTAGATAAACAATTAAATGAGTTCATAGAGAACATTAAAAATGTTACAGATGAAGAGAAAAAAGCAATGTTAGATAATGCAAATAAGTTTATTTTGGTTGCCAAAATATATCAAAAAATGGGTGTTGACTCCTATGCAATGGTACAAAATATCTCCACAATCAGCAAATTAAGAGTTCTTAAACCAATAAACAAGTATGATCCCATTTTAAAAATTAGAGTTTCAGATGAAATCATGACAATACTTGATAATAAATTAATAGAATTATTTACAAAGTAAATCTTTTGACTTTAGAGTTATGAGATGTTAATATACTTATGAACAACGGCCTTAGCGCCATTGATTATTACACAACGGCCTTAGCGCCATGTAGAAAGTCACTGATTTATTTCAGTGGCTTTTCTTTATTATCAAAATCTTTGTGTGAATGTCAAATCTATGGCTGCTTAATTAATGCTGAAGAAGATGAGGTTTTGAATGCAATTTCAAATTTTTAAGTCATAAATAAGTCATAGCTTTATACAAAAAGACTATATAAAAATAGTTAGGGTCTAGATACGCTATAAGATTACATAGGGTAATGTGCTAGGCAGCTTAAAATTCGCTCCAAAGTATTTTGGGGCGTT
>NZ_DBMEXE010000180.1:0-3328 GCF_056804935.1 Holdemanella sp.
GTGGGGAGCCGTATGCGGGAAAACTGCACGTACGGTTCTTAGAGGAGTTTATCTCCAACTGTTTAAAAGATTATAGAAGGAGGTAAATTTACTTATGGAAACAATTATTCAAATTCAACATCTCCAGAAACATTTTGGAAATCTTAAAGTATTAAATGATGTAGATTTCGACATTCATAAAGGAGAAGTGGTTACGATTATTGGATCGAGTGGATCTGGTAAGAGTACGATGTTAAGATGTGTAAACCTATTAGAAAGAATGGATGGAGGCCATGTTCTATATCATGGTAAAGACATTCTAAGTGGTCAAATGGATGTCAATGAATATCGTTCAAAGGTTGGAATGGTGTTCCAAAGTTTTAATTTATTTAATAATTTGACTGTTTTAGAAAACTGCATGTTAGGTCAGATTCGTGTTTTAAAGAAATCAAAAGAAGAAGCGAAGGCTACAGCTTTAAAATTCTTAGATGAAGTAGGAATGAAAGAATTTGCGAATAAGCCAAGCACTAAACTTTCAGGTGGACAAAAGCAACGTGTTGCGATTGCTCGTGCCTTGTGTATGGATCCAGAAGTACTACTATTTGATGAACCAACAAGTGCATTAGACCCAGAAATGGTTGGTGATGTTTTGGATGTCATGAAAAAGTTAGCTGATGAAGGTTTGACTATGGTTATCGTTACACATGAAATGCAGTTTGCCAGAGAAGTCAGTGATCGTGTTATTTTTATGGATAAAGGTGTCATTGCAGAACAGGGTAGCCCAGAACAGTTGTTCGAGCATCCTCAACAAGAAAGAACACAACAATTTTTATCTCGTTATCAAAGCCGTTAAGCGGCTTTTTCTTTTTGTGAAAAAATTCATTTGTTGAGACGAGTTCATTGAAAAAAGGCCTAGTTAGTGTTATATTATTATCGATTAATGGAGGAAAAATACAATGGAAAAAAGACCAGTAATTTTGGTTGTTATGGACGGTATTGGTATTCGTGAAGATAAGAAGAACAATGCTGTTGCATTAGCCAACAAACCAACACTTGATAAATTGTGGGCAGAATGTCCACATACACAACTTCGTGCTCATGGACTTGCAGTAGGACTTCCTACAGATTCAGATATGGGTAACTCAGAGGTTGGACACAATGCTTTAGGTTGTGGACAAATTTATTCTCAAGGAGCTAAATTAGTTAACGAAAATATTGAGTCTGGAGAAATCTTCAATTCTAAAACTTGGAAGGATTTAGCTGAAAATGCAAAAGGAAATAAAATGCATTTCATCGGTCTTTTAAGTGATGGAAACGTACACTCTAATATTTCTCACTTAAAGGCTTTGATTAAAGAATCTAAAAATGAAGGTATTAAGGAAGTTCGTGTTCATGCATTACTTGATGGACGTGATGTTCCTGCAACTTCAGCTTTAGAATATGTAAATGATATTGAATCATTTATGGCAGAATTAAATGATGACAATTTCCACGCATGCATCGCTAGTGGTGGTGGACGTATGCAAATCACAATGGACCGTTATGAAGCTGACTGGTCTATGGTTGAGCGTGGATGGAAAATTCACGTAATGGGTGAAGGAAGACAATTTGCTTCAACTACAGAAGCTATTGAAACGTATCGTAAAGAATTAAATGTTGTTGACCAAGATCTTCCAGGATTTGTCATCGCAAAAGATGGTGCTCCAGTTGGAACTATCGATGATGGAGATAGCGTTGTATTGTTCAACTTCCGTGGTGACCGTGCTCAAGAAATCTCTTTAGCATTTGATGGAGATGCTTCATTTGATAAATTTGATCGTGTTAAAGTTCCAAATGTTAAATTTGCAGGTATGTTACAATATGATGCAGACCTACAAATTCCAAAGAACTATTTGACGGAACCACCAAAAATTAAATATACATTAACTGAAGAATTGTGTAAACATGGTATTCGTGAATATGCAATCAGTGAAACGCAAAAATATGGACACGTTACATATTTCTGGAATGGTAACCGTTCAGAAAAATTTGATGAGTCTTTAGAAACTTATGTTGAAATCCCAAGTGATGTAGTTCCATTTGAACAAAGACCTTGGATGAAGGCTGCTGAAATCACTGATAAATTGTGTGAAGCAATCGAAAGTGGAAACTATGATTTCATTCGTACAAACTATCCAAACGGTGACATGGTAGGACACACTGGAAGTTTACCAGCAACTATCATTGGTGTTGAATCAGTAGACTTAGAACTTGCACGTGTTATTGAATCTGTAAATAAAGTAAATGGTATTTTATTAGTTACTGCAGACCACGGTAATGCGGATGATGAAAGTAAGACTAGCCACACATTAGCACCAGTTCCATTCATCGTATACAATGCGGAATGTGAATTAAAAGAAGGCGAAGATCTAGGATTGTCAAATGTTGCAGCTACAGTTTGTGATTTCTTAGGATTAGAACCAAACGAACACTGGAACCCATCTTTAAAAAAATAATTTAGATTATTAAGGAGTAATGTTAAAAAAACTTTACTCCTTTTTTACTTGCTTTCATGATAAAATGACAAAAAAAGAGGGTTGATTTTATGGAACGAGTCTTAATTGTTGAAGACGATGAAAATATTCGTCAATTATTAAAATTAACATTGGCTAGTTTTAATTATGAACTAGTTGATTTTGAAAATGGAAAAGATGCATATGATTATCTACAAAACAATAAAGTAGATTTAGCCATATTAGATTTGATGTTACCAGGCATGAATGGATATGATATATTAAAATTTATTCGTTCAAAGGCAACGCTTAAAGATTTACCTGTTATTATCTTAAGTGCAAAAGATAAAGAGCTTGATAAAATCATGGGACTTGATTTAGGAGCTGATGATTATTTGACGAAGCCATTTAGTGTGTTAGAGCTTGCTGCTCGTATTCGTTCATTACTTCGTAGAAGTAAAAAGGATGAACGATTGATTCAAATACATGGCTTATGTATTGATTTAGATAAAAGAACGGTGACAATTCATGAAGAACCGGTTGAATTGACATTCAAAGAATTTGAATTATTGAAATATTTAGCTAAAAATGAAGGTAGAGCTGTATCACGAGAAGAGTTGATCAATCAGATTTGGGGATATGATTTTATTGGTGAAAGCAGAACACTGGATGTACATATTAACTCATTGCGTAAGAAGATGGGAAATGAATATGCACATTGGATTCAATCTGTAAGACAGGTTGGATATCGTTTTGTTGCTGAGGATAACAATGCATAAGAAGATTGTTCATTCATTTTTAACAACTTTTTTGATCACATTTATCTTGGGCTTTGGTTTACTTTACGTGAGTTTATA
>NZ_DBMEXE010000181.1:0-2630 GCF_056804935.1 Holdemanella sp.
TCTTTCTTGTAGTTCATCTAAATCTTTACGTAGTGTTTCTGGAGTAACAGAAAGTAATTTGGCAAGTTCTGTGACTTTTATTTTCTCTTTTCCTTCAAGAATTTGACGAATTTGAAGTTGTCTTTCTTCTTTCTTCTTTGACATGTTTTCACCTATTTTCTTTTGAATCCAATTAAATTATAAACGAAATATTTTGAAAACAGAATAAAAAGTGGGAATACAAATAATTTGAAAGTGAGTAATGAATTCAATATTGTTTCTGTGCATAATGAGATTGTCTAAAGAAAGTGTGTGATAGATATGGTAGTTCGATTGAATCCGGTTGAATTTGCGAAGGCAATGATGAAAAAGAAGAAACAATTGATTCCCACGCCGATTGTTTTAGATAATGGAATTGCCGGTATTGTGTATGGATATTATGATAGGGATGATTTTTATTATTTGGATCGTCTTGATGTCGATGTTTCTAAAAAAGAAGAATTAAGAGAAATGAATGTAATGGAATTGAGGCAAGAAATAGCGTTAAAAATTAAAATTTTTGTAGCCAACTCAAATTGAGATAAAATCTTTTGAATCTTAAATAAAAACTTGGAAAGCTAAATAATTAAATTAAACTATTGAGAAGAATCCACAATTCATACATAATGCAGGTGTCAAAGGAGGTATAAGAAATGTGTACAGTCGTCCATCTTGAACCAGAAGATTTCGCAAGAGAATTAGTTCATAATCAAAAAAATGTTTATGCCAGAACGTATGTCCTCGATTGTGGACTTGCCGTAGTTATCTATATGTGTCAAGATTCACATTTCCTATACTACTTAGACAGACCGGATTGTTCGAAAGAAAAAAAGGACATGCTGAAATCGATGAATTTTTATGAACTGCATGCCGAAATCTATCGTAAGGTCAATTTAGATAATCGCCTTCGCGAAAGACAAAATAACCCAAGCTAGATTGCTTGGGCTTATTTAATATATCCAAAGGTAAAGTGTTCGCCTGTTTGTTTATCATTACGATAGCTAAAACATGTATCGAGCTCTTTTTTTGTATCATATACACTTGGATGAATGTTTTGTGCCGGAACCCCTAATTCCTTACACATTTCAATATTGATACCTTGATTATCAATATAGGCTTTTTCATTTGGCATATAACGAATGAAAGGTGTTGTATCAATGCTGATTTGTTTCATTTGTTCAACAACTTCCATGCCAACTTCTAAAGAATCAAATTGAATACTTGGAGAAAAATATACGTGACAGGATTCAGGGTGAATCAAATCTTTTTCGATTAATTCGCTCAAGCATTTTTTTGTGATTTCTAAAGTAGTTCCTTTCCATCCAGAATGAATAGCACATATGCATGGTGTTGTTTCATCAATGACAAGAATACCTAAGCAGTCAGCTGTAAATACACCAATTAGAATGTTTGGCTCTGTCGTATATACGGCATCTACATTCATAATGCTTGTATTTTTGTCATAGGCACCCTTACCTTTATCACTAGAAGTAACGTGGGCCATGTTGTTTGTGTGCTTTTGCCAAGGAAGTACCCAGTTATCTAGAGGCATATTTAGTTCTTCAGCTAATCTTTTGCGGTTGATCATAACAGCTTCTGGATCGATACACACATGGAGTGCGGTATTGTTCTTTTCAGAAAGAGCAATATTTTTTAGTGTAGTAGCACCAAATATGTGTTCGTTATTGATATGAATAATTTTATTTTTTTGAATAGACATCTGTAATTTCTCCAATATATACATAGTGCAAATCATCGAGTGGATAATTTTTTTCGTAAATTTCAGGCATTAAGAAATGTTCTTTTTCGAGTTTTCCAACATAGAGTTTCTTGCAAATAAAGACTTCTTTAGCTTCTTTAAATGTAGGATTTCCATCTACCATTTCAATATGGAAGTTCACTTTTGAAATCTTATCTTCATCCTTACCTGATTTTGTGCCTAAGTAAGATAATTCTTTGTGTTTATCATCAAAGAAGGATAGGGTAAACGTCTCACTTTCATCAACGAATTCTTTTGTGTATCTTTGTGGTCGAATAAAGAAAATCGCAACATCCTTATTCCATAAGTGACCAAGTGTCCCCCAGGAAGCGGTCATAGTGTTGGTTTTACCGTTTTTTGTAGCACTGATAAGTAGCCAGTCTTTTCCAATCTTATCAAAAGGATTGAAGTTTAGACTATGAATATCAACTTTTTCAAACATATATAATTCCTCCTATATTCTGTGTTTTAAAATCAAATAAACTTCGGCTTTTGTTGCTTCTGGATATGGTTGTACAAATAGAAGTCCAATTCCGCAACAAATTGTGCCTAGAATAATCCATCCTAAAAAAGATAAATCTAAGACAAATAGATCCATCTTTTGTCCAGTCGTCATTTGTTTGGACAAAGAGAAGGCTTCATCAGCCGAAAGATTTGGATTTTCTGCCAATAGATATGGAATCATAGAATATTCGTAAGCTTTAATAACTCCAGGTACTATGAATAAGAATAGCCATAGTAGGGTTTTTAAATCCATTAAAAATAGGATTTTTACCACATTTAAATAATTGCCTTTAAACCCTTTGAATATTTCACTTAGTTCAGGATTCTCGTTATTATTCTTTATAAAGTA
>NZ_DBMEXE010000181.1:2640-3305 GCF_056804935.1 Holdemanella sp.
ATTACCAATAAAGATTGTATAGAGGATTCCTAAAATACTAGCAACAGAAATAAAGGAATAAAATATATATTGGAAATTAGATGAATAGAATATAGGTTGGGCATCATAAGAAAGATTGTTTGAAGCAAAATCTTGTACTCTTTCAATAATCGTTGTTTTTCCGCCAGTTAATATTCCTGTAAGCAGTGTTACCACAAACATTTTCCAATAGTTGCGTTTCATGATTTGTTTAGCTTGTTCTTTAACTTGTTGTCGATTCCACATAGGGAGCACCTTCTTCCTTATATTTTAATTTTATCATATAAGAAAATGAATGATGTGGAAAAAGATATATGATTGTATGGTTCGTATAAAGATTTGCATGTATATACTTAAAAACAAAGAAACCATTTTAAGTGTTGGCGTCTTAAAATGGTTTCTTTTGTTTATTATTATTTTTAGGAGAGAGATATGAATATTGGTTTATTTCTATATTCATTGCCTTATCTTTAAGGCACTTATAGAATATCATTCTATGTTGTTGTGAATTTAGTATAACTTTGGTAAATGTTGTGAAATCAGATTGAATTATGTGAAATTGTCAAAATGTGCATCTTTTCTAAAATTTCTTTCTTTTTTTTCGTATTAGAGAGAGGAAAGGAGGAGCTATCTTGAATTCGATTGAT
>NZ_DBMEXE010000182.1:0-3265 GCF_056804935.1 Holdemanella sp.
GGCATTCGAAATAAAGATATATGCCCAGAAGTCAATTTATATAAGACGTTGTATGAGTGTTGATTTTAGCTTTATATCCTAATTTATTAAATGTGTCTTATACTGAAAAAACAACCTCTCTAAAAACTCATCATACTCATAGAGAACATATAAAGGGATACCATCTATATTATAGACTTGTTTATGTAGCTTGAAATTTTTTGAACAATCCGGACATATCAAAAGATCATTATAAAAGAAAATCTCAAAATTGCGAATTTCACTCATTTTTTTGTGGCAACATAAACAGTATCGTTCATCTTCGTAATTTGACTCACACAATCTTTGATAGATTCGCTTGAAGCTTGACATAAACACACACCCTTTCCCTCTGGATCTTTAAAACTTCTTCCCACACGCCCAAAAATCTGAATAAGACTGGCCGTGGTAAAGACTGAATGATCTCCTTTAAAAACAACAACTTGAACGCTTGGAATCGTGATTCCTCTTTCTAATAGTGTGGTACAAACTAGTGCACTCAATTCTTTATTGCGAAAGCAATCTAAAATTTCATCTTTATTCTGTGTAGAAGAATGAATAAAATCTGTCTTCACAAATACATTTAGAATCATCTTCATCCACTTTCCATCATTTTTTCGAGGGACAAAAACCAATGTTTGTTTTCCCTCTTTTTGGAATTTTATGCACAAATAAATTACAATCCATACTTGAATTAAAATAGATACCTGTATCACTTTAGGCACAATCAACGGGTGTTTATGTGGCCTTTCAAACAAACACACAAGCTCTATTTTCTTTTGCTTCACAAGTTCCATACTCTCTTTGTCTGGTGTTGCACTCAACATTAGTTTTTGTCCAATACACGCCTGATTCGCTATGGCCTGAAGTACTTCGTTGCCCACAAAAGGAAAGGCATCTAACTCATCTAAAATTAATAAATCAAAGGCATATGGATAACGATACAACTGGTGTGTAGTACATACAATAAGGTCTGCATCTGTAACTTGGGTATATCCTTGAGCCACTTCACATACACTTAATTCAGGAAACGCTATCCGCAAACGATTTGCGATTTCAAGAACAACCTGTCTTCGACTGATTGCAAACCCTACTTTCTTTCCTTGCGCTAAATATCCACAGATACTTTCAAAACAAATTTCTGTTTTGCCTGGCACCTGTACTGGCGTAAAGTATTACGTCTTTTCCTTTACTTAAATGTTGATATACTTCGTGACTTGCACATTTTTGCGAAGCAGTGAGTTCATAATCAAGTTTAGGTTTACCCTTCCACGTTCTATGCTTCAATTTAACCGGATTTATTTTTTCATTAACCTCCAACCTAGAAAAATCAATGCATTTACGACAATAATAAACTCCATGATCATACGCAAACAATTTAGGATCTTCATTTTGACATCGATTACACTTCATATACTCTTATACGAAAAAAAAGTGCAAATTTTTGCACTTTACTTAAAAATTTCAGATTTTTTTATTCTTTCTGCCGCTTTTTGGATGTCCTCAATATCTTGAACAAGAGCTAAACGCACATATCTTGTACCATGAACGCCAAAAGCCTGGCCAGGTGTAACGACAACACCTGTTTTTTCCATCAAATCTTTTGTGAAGGCATATGAATCTTCATATTGATCTGGAATTCTTGCCCATGCGAACATTGTTGCAGGACTCTTATCAATATGCCATCCTACTTCATCAAATGCTTCACATAGAGCATCTCTTCGATCTTGATAAGCCTGACAAGTTGAGTGAATGCTTGCGCCTCCATGTCTTAGTGCTTCAATGCCTGCATATTGTATAGGTAAGAAGATTCCATAATCCATATTTGATTTAAGAGTATTGTAACAATCAATCACTTCTTTATTACCAACACACACACCAAGTCTTGCACCGGCCATTCCATATGTTTTCGAGAAAGAATTCAATTCAATTCCTATTTCTTTAGCTCCTTCAAAAGATAAGAAACTCTTTCCAACTTTACCATCGAATACAAGTTCACTATATGCATTATCGTGTAAAACTACAATATCGTATTTCTTCGCAAACTGAATCAACTCTTCATAGAATGAATCTGGTGCTATAGCACAAGTTGGATTGTTTGGATAAGATACAATCATCATCTTCGCTTTTTTCGCAATTTCTTCATCAATTTGATCCAATTGAATAACATAGTTATTCTCTTGCAACAAAGGCATATATTCAACTTTAGCCCCTGCAATCTTTGGCCCATCACTAAAAATTGGGTAATAAGGGTCAGGCACCAATACAATATCACCTGGATCACACATAGCTAAAAACAAAGTGCTTAAAGCTTCTTGAGATCCTTGTAGACAGATCATTTCATCATATGTTAGCTCTACATTATAACGGTTCTTATACCAATCGTGGATTGCTGATTTCATTTCAGGTAATTCATTGATCGCATACTTATAGTTTTCTGGAACCATAATTGATTCTTGCAGTACCTTCATAATAGATGGTTCAGGCGCAATATTTGGCGATCCAACTGAAAAATCAATTGTTTCATTTCCTGTTCTTTGTGTATAATCCAGCTTCATATTTTTCAATTCTGTAAATATAGAAGATTGAAATACATCCATTCTTTTAGCTCTTTTCACTTTAATACACCTCACTATTTTTAATTTATTGTCTTTATTATAAACGTAGCAATAGAAGTTTTCAAATACCGCAGTTATTTCTCGTGTACATTTGATCATTTTAATATAACCAAACAAGCTTGAAATGTCTATTTTAAAGGGTATTTAATTTTTAATAACGATTTTTTTATAACCAAAATAAAAAAAACAGTGCCACTTCTGACACTGTCATTATATTACTACTTCAAACCATATTTCTTGTTAAATTTCTCAATACGTCCCTGAGCAGCAGCGAAACGTTGACGACCTGTGAAGAATGGGTGGCAGTTACTGCAAGTATCTACACGTAATTCATCACCTTTGATTGTACTACCTGTTTCGAATTCTGCACCACAAGATGTACAGATACATTTAACTTTATGATAATTAGGATGAATTCCTTGTTTCATATCGATGTATCCTCCTTCCGCCTTAAGTCATATTGACCCAAAGTAAGTGCTATACAATTATAGCAAGCCTTTTTTCAAATCGCAAGATGTTTTTTTAAAATTAGTGATTACGCATGAAATGATCTTCAAAATTTCGCGATTTAAGATTATTTATTTTTTTATGCACTTTAATAGTGTATTGGTGTACACTATTGTTATGAA
>NZ_DBMEXE010000183.1:0-3254 GCF_056804935.1 Holdemanella sp.
ATACCATCTTTCTTAGCTTGATCACCTAAAGCCCAGAATTCTTCCCAAGTTGTTGGAAGTTCATATTTCTTTCCTTCTCCAACCAATTCAGTATTATAGAAGAATCCAGCTGGAGTTGTCTTAAGTGGCATCAAATAAGATTTTCCATCACCATAATATTGTACGATACTACTATTTGCGTAGTTTTCATCCATACCAACTTCTTCAACTACATCTGAAATATCCAATACTTCATGAGTATTTAATTGAGTTTCAGTATATCCAGAAGGCTGACCTAAGTTATAGTAAACAACATCAGAATATTCACCCTTCGCATTTTCTTTATTCAATACATCAGGCAATTCTTTTTCAAAACGCAATTGAACATCTACATCTGGATTTGCCTTTTCAAAAGCCTTAGCCAATTTTGTGAATACTTCTTCACCATTACCACCAGAGAAAGAATCAAATTTTAATACTCGCTTATCTCCAGAATCAGAATTTTCAGCTGGTTTGCTAGAACATCCTGCTAACATAGATGCTGCCATCGCAAATGATAACCCAGCAGTTATAACTTTTTTCATACTTTACCTCCTCATAAATTCGTATGAACCTCTTTTGACAAGTCTAGTATAGCCTATTTGAAGGCGCTTTATCATAAAAATATAGCTCTATATTTTAGATATATTGCGATTTAATAATTTTGACGACAAAATTGATAAACAAAAGAAAACAATATATAATAATACAAAAAGAGGTGTTTTATGAGTACACAACGCTTTCAAATTGACCAAGTCGACTTCAATAAAGCCCGACCAAAACTACTATATATAACCGAATCCAAGTTCGACCACGAATGGAATTCCACCCTACATACCCATTTATATACAGAAATGTTCTATGTGACAAAAGGCCATGGACTTCTAAGTTTAGACAACAAAAACTATCCCGTAAAAGAAGACGATCTCGTTATTGTCAATCCATTGGTATCCCATACCGAGCGTGGTATTGAAAATATCAACTTCGAATACATTGTTATGGGAATTGAAGGCGTCACCTTCTTTTCAAAAGAAGAAGACGAAGAACAAGGATGTAGTATTGCTAACTATTATGAATACAAACACGAAGTATTGTTTTATCTAAAAACCATTCTAATGGAAGTTAAGGCAAGAGATGCTGAATATCAATCGTTATGCCAAAACTTATTAGAAGTATTACTGATCAACCTGATGCGTAGGGCCAACATTAGTTTAAAATCTTCACCCGTTAATAAAGCCAACAAAGACTGTGTCTATATTGAAAAATATATTGATGCTCACTTTAAAGAAGATATCACACTAGACACTTTAAGTGAACTCACTTTCTTAAATAAATATCACATTGTACATGCCTTTAAGCAATATAAGGGAATCTCTCCCATTAACTACATGATTCAAAAGCGTATTCAAGAAGCTAAAGTTCTACTTTCTACAACCAATCTTCAAATCTCAGAAATATCCATCATCATAGGATTTACGAGCCAATCCTATTTTGCCCAAGCCTTCAAAAAAGCAACGGGCATTTCACCTATTCAATTTAGAAAAAATCATAGTGAACAATAGAAAATCATATTATCGCATTTACCTCTTTGCTAATTATACATCTACGAATACTAGTTTCTACCAATAAAACACTGAATGAAAATAGTATAGAATAAACAAGAATAGTACATATAATATCTTTCTAACAACCATATTTTTTCTCCTTCTAGAATCCATTACTCATCTGTACTTGTTGATCAAACATTTGTTGCTGCTGATCAAATTGTTGTTGTGCCATGTCATTTTGTTGATTAACCTGCTGCTGATTAAACGCATCCACCTGTTCATTGAATAACCGCATTTGTTCTCTAAAATATTCATGGTCTTGTAATGCGATTTGGCGGATATATTCCAATTCTTGATTGGTGCAATCCGTATAATATTGAATAATAGACAATTCTTCCTCTACCCAATCTTCATATGACGTATAGTTTTCTTCTTGTATTGAATAAGGATCGTTATAATCCACTGCACTTGTTGATTGAGCTGCACAACCCGTAAATAACACTAACAATATTAATAAACTTATAATTTTATCCATTTTTCTATTTCCTTTCTCATTCGTACATTTGATATAAATTATTCAAATAATTATAGATATCTATATTCAATTCCTCTAATTCTTCTGGATCATTCACATACAATTCAGATGCTTCGGCAAAGAATTCACCTGGATTCGTAGTCCCATAATCGCCTAAGCAATCAGGATTACTTTTATACAGACCAATCCATTCCGAATTATATGCAGGAGATCTTTTCTCACTACGCGAGAAATGTGTATAGTCATAAATATGTGCCAGTTCGTGTGTGACATGACTTTTTTGATCGTTGTATTCATCTGGATCCACTTGTAGAGTAATAGATTTATCTTCAAATGAGGCATAACCATATACTCCAAAGCCATGGTTATCCATGTCCACACCATCTTCACGAGCATATTTTTTAAACCTTTTTGGTGAACACAAATTGATTTGTTGACAATTATCCAACATAAACTGTGGCTGTGTCTTCACAAATTCATTTAAATATCTTTGTACATCCCCCACTTTCAATTTACTTCCGGCAACAATATGAATTTTCGGAAGATTTTGAACTGCAAAATACTCTTCCTCAATAATCTGATTGTATGTATCTTCAATTACCGCATATTCTTCTTTCTCTATACTTTTAACCACGCGATACTGTATCCAAATTGGAGATAGTGTGATAGCTAAAGCAATCGCAGTTAATACTAAAAGCACTTTTCTTTTAACTCCATTTGACTTAGAAACATTATCCTGCATGTAGTGAAGGCAATCCTGATTCTGCTCATACGTAAAATTCTGAATACGCTCTTGATAAAAATCATGCTTACTCGTCGCATCTAATAAATCAACACTTTCCAATGTACCTTGGCTCAATCTAGAACGAACATATTCTTCTTGAAGCTTATCTAAATCCACTTTCTTGCGATCCAAAATCAAGAAAACAAGTAATGCGATTAATCCAGCCACAAGAATGCAGTAAGGCATTTTTAAATTATCAATCCAAACTAGTTCCATTCCCTTTGGATGGTTTAAACACATTAACTTCTTTCGATAGCTTTGTAAAAAATCAACTAAAACAAAAAATACAACTCCTGAAAAAAATAATTTAACCTTACTCATTTTCATATTTTCCTTTCCTTTACATGAATTAATAATTTAAAACTTCCTT
>NZ_DBMEXE010000184.1:0-3226 GCF_056804935.1 Holdemanella sp.
GAATTTGAAATCATAGACTAAACGATTTTTCTAAATTGAAAGGTCGTTTTTTCTTATGCCTTGTCTTTGGATTTAGTCTAGAAATTTGTTGATAAATGGGATATAATATGAAAAGTGTATCCTTTTGTCTGTATACATGAAAGAAATGAGGTAAATAACATGAACGAAAAGACATTCAATGATGTAGTAAATCACATGAAAACCTCTGGATTTGTTTACCAAGGTTCAGAAATTTATGGTGGTTTGGCAAATACTTGGGATTTTGGTCCTTTAGGCATTGAATTAAAGAACAATATTAAAAATGCATGGTGGAAACGTTTCATCCAGGAAAGTGAACACAATGTAGGATTGCAGAGTGCCATCTTAATGAACCCTAATGTATGGGTTGCCAGTGGTCACGTTGGTGGATTTAGTGATCCATTAATGGATTGTAAAGAATGTAAGAGCCGTTTTAGAGCGGATCAATTGATTGAAGAAGCCAGCAATCACACAGTAAACTGTGGTGGTATGTCAAATGAAGATATGGAAAACTATATCGCTGAACATGAAATCACATGTCCAAAATGTGGAGCTAAAAACTTTACAAACATTCGTCAATTTAACTTGATGTTCAAAACATTCCAAGGTGTATTAGAAGATGCGAAGAGTACAATCTATTTGCGCCCAGAAACTGCACAGGGAATCTTTGTCAACTTCAAAAACGTACAAAGAACAATGCGTAGAAAATTACCATTCGGTATTGGACAGATTGGTAAGAGTTTCCGTAACGAAATTACACCAGGTAACTTTATTTTCCGTACACGTGAATTCGAACAGATGGAACTTGAATTCTTCTGTAAACCAGGAACGGATTTAGATTGGTTTGAATACTATTGTAAAAACTGTGTTCAATTCTTAAAGGATTTGGGTATCAACGAAGAAAACATTCGTTTACGTGCACATGATCCTGAAGAATTAGCACACTATTCAAATGGTACAAGTGATATCGAATACCACTTCTCTGAACCTATCGGATGGGGTGAATTATGGGGTATCGCAGACCGTACTGACTTTGACTTAAAAGCACACCAGACAACTTCTAAACAAAACTTAGAATATTTTGATCAAGAAGCAAACGAAAAATACATTCCATACGTTATCGAACCAAGTGTAGGTGTAGAACGTTTGATGTTGGCCGTGATGTGTGAAGCTTACCAAGAAGAACAATTAGAAAACGATTCTCGTGTTGTCTTAAAATTACACCCAGCATTAGCTCCATATAAAGTAGCTGTACTTCCACTTTCTAAAAAATTATCCGATCAAGGGGATGAAGTATTCGCTAAATTAGCTAAACACTTTAGTGTAACGTACGATGATGCACAAAGCATTGGTAAACGTTACCGTCGTCAAGATGCGATTGGTACACCATTCTGTGTTACGGTAGATTTCGAAACCGCAAACGATGGATGTGTTACAGTTCGTGATCGTGATACTATGCAACAAGAACGTATCGCTTTAGATGACCTTGTTTCATATATTGAAAAAAGAATTGAATTTTAATGAGCTGGATATCCGAAGATGATATAAAGGCCATTCGTCAGCAGGCCGATATTGTTGATGTGATGTCCCGTTATATCACATTAGAAAAAAAAGGCAAAGACTATAAAGCCATTTGTCCATTTCATGATGATCACGATCCTAGTTTATCAATTTCAACTGATAAACAAATATTCAAATGTTTCGTATGCGGTACCGGAGGAAATGTCTTTACATTTGTACAAAAGATTGAAAACATTTCCTTTCTAGAAGCCGTTTGTAAGGTTGCAGAACTGATTCATTATCCTTTACACATGGATACAAGTCAATTTCAACCCAAGGTTGATGAAAATCAGCCTTTATATGACTGCGTTCAATCGTACATTCGCTTTTTAACATATGAGTTGCAGAGTGAGAATGGCGAAAGCGTGAAAAGGTATTTAAGTCAAAGAAAAATAAATGAAGATATTATAAAAAGATTTGAGATTGGGTATGCACCTGAATCGAGTCGTAGTGTGAAGTATCTCAAGGCAAAAGGTTTTAACGAACAAATACTCACAGATACAGGTTTAATTCGTACTCACGATCTAGATACCTATGCCGTATTCGACAATCGATTGATGATTCCCATTCATGATGAAAATGGAAATCCTGTTGGATTTACGGCCAGGCGTTTAAATGAAGATAAGGATGTAGCCAAATATATCAACACTTCTGAAACAAAGATCTATCATAAGGGCCATTTGATTTTTAATTATCATAGAGCCAAAGAATTTGCGAAAAAGAACAAGCGATGCATATTAGTTGAAGGAGCTATGGATGTCATTGCCTTTGAAAAGGCAGATATTCATGAAAGTATTGCTTGTTTAGGAACAGCTTGTACAAAAGAACAAATAACGCTATTAAAACGCTTAAACGTCCCTTTGGTTGTCTGTTACGATGGGGATCGAGCTGGTAAAGCAGCTACCTATAAGTT
Source organism: Holdemanella sp. (assembly GCF_056804935.1). NCBI lineage: Bacteria > Bacillati > Bacillota > Erysipelotrichia > Erysipelotrichales > Erysipelotrichaceae > Holdemanella > Holdemanella sp. Next base: position 2,492 of record NZ_DBMEXE010000184.1, read on the forward strand.
TGGAAAATTAGCCGTTGATTACGGACTGAATTTTTCCATAGTAAAAAATACAACCGGTAAAGATCCAGATGAAATCTTTAATGAACTAGGAAAAGATGAACTCTATTTATCTGTTCATAAAACTGTATCATTTGTAGAATTTTTATTTGATTATTTACCAAACCAATATGATTTAGACAATTACGAGGATAAGAAAAAATTCACATCGGAAATGCAGTCTTTCATTGAAAGGACATGCACCGATTTTGAAAAGGCCGATTATTATTCTCGTATCCGAGATTTGACAGGATTTGATTTATCACATCAATCCGCAAATATTCCGGCACCCAAAAAAGAATCCAGAAATAATGCGGCTGTGGTTCGAAATATAGAGCCATTAAAAAATGGAAGAACACTTGCCGAACACGGTGTTTTATGGATGATTCTAAACAGTAAACTTGCGGCCGATCAATTCAAAGATCAGATTGGTTTTTTCCAAGATCCAGTCTGTGAAGAATTGTCATTATATTGTTACGACATGTATCGAAATATGGACCATATCGATTTTGATGTACTGATGAGCTACATAGAAAAAGAAGACGTCCGTAATTTGTTGGTAAGCCTGATGGAAAATCCGTTTCATGTTGATGGATATAATGAAGACTTCTTTAACGATAGTTTAATGAAGATCAAAGAATGTACTTTACAAGCCCAAATTGACAATCTCAATGATCAGATCAAGAATGTGCAAGATCC
>NZ_DBMEXE010000185.1:0-3206 GCF_056804935.1 Holdemanella sp.
GGAATTTGAGTCGTTTGATGTGAATGACGAAGTGGTGGAAGAAGTTAAAAAACATTTAAAGGAAACTTCTGTGGAAAATAAAGAGTTTACTTTACAATTTAAAGAGTTAAATATAAAATTTCATACGTTGTGGTCTGGTTTGGATACAGATCAATATATTGGTGTGATTGGTCAAATAGATAGGAGGATATGATTTGAAAGGGAAACGAATAATTACAAGTTTATTGAGCTTATCTTTACTTGTTTGTCTACTAAGCGGATGTAAGACAAGTAATTTAGAATCGGATGAATCCAATTTACCTGTTATTATTTTAGGTAGTGATAATTATCCCCCTTACAACTATTTGAATGAGGATGGAAATCCTACAGGTATTGATGTGGATTTGGCAACCGAAGCGTTTAAGCGATTGGGATACAGAGTTGAAGTGGTTTATATTGATTGGGAAAAGAATAAGGAACTTTTAGAAAGTGGAAAAATCGATTGTATCATGGCATGTTTTTCCATGGAAGGAAGATTGAATGACTATAAGTGGGCTGATCCATATATCGCAAGTCGTCAGGTGATTGCGGTCAATAATGATAGTGATATTTATACTTTGGATGATTTAAAAGATAAAAATATAGCTGTGCAATCGACCACCAAGCCAGAAGATATTTTATTAAATGGCAATTATGATGTAGGTAACTTGATTAGTTTAAACCATAGAGAATTGATCTTTACATTCCTACAAAAAGGATATGTGGATGCGATTGGCGCTCATGAAGAATCGATTATTCAATATATGAAGGACTATAATGCGGATTTTCGTATTCTAGAAGAGCCATTGATGAAAGTAGGCATTGGTGTAGCTTTCTCAAAAAATGATAAGCGTGATCTTTGTGAGAAGTTGGATCAAACATTAAATGAGATGAGACAAGATGGCACATCTAAAAAGATTATAGGTAAATATCTAACGAATCCAGAAAAGTATTTGGAGGTGGATGATTTTGCGTATTAAAAATTGTTACTACCATATACTGACAGCACTACTAGGGGTTTGTATGATTTTCTCTTCTGCATTTTATTTTATCCAAACGCAAAAAGATGAAACAGAAACCAAGTTGGTAAAAATTGTAAATTATGTAAAGATACAATGTTCTACATATACCCATTATAATGAGGCGAGTGAATCGAAGAGTTTATTAAGAACGATTGAGAGTTGTCGTCAGCTTCAAACGAATCTTCAAAGTAAAGTAGATGCAGGAAAACTTATAGATCAAGCTTTTCTAAAGGATAATCTTAGTACATTATGGATGGATGGGATTCTTGTATTGGATGAAAATGGGAATATAGAAAGTTCCTATAGTACAAATGATTCCATTTTAAAACAAGTTCATCAATATATCAGTAAAGATATTGTTTTGAATTATATGAATTGTCCAGAAAGAACATATGCACAACGTGTTGAATTGAATGATGGGTCTCATTTAGATATTGCGACATGTGCAAGAAGTGATGCACCTGGCATTGTGGCTACTTATTTTTATACTTCCGCTTATTTTGCGCAGAATTATAATTTAACACTTCAAAATTTGTTGAAGGGATATAGTACAAAATCGGATGGAACTATTCTTGTTTGCGATGAAGGAAGCATCATTGCGAGTAATGATAAATCACTACTTCATGCTTCGACAAAGAAGAATGAAATTGTTCAATTATTAAAAGGAAACAAGGATAGTCAACATATTTATCATTTTAATAATAAAGGTGCAGGCTATTATGGCATTATGTTGAAACAAAGTAATTATTATATCTTCGCCTATATTTCAGATCATGTGGTAATTGATGGTGTTTTCACAAAATTAGTTGCGATTTTACTTGTATATATATTGTTTGTGCTTGTACTAAGATATATTGGTCATCGCAATAATCGTATAAGACAGGTTAAAGAACAAGAAAAAGAGAAGGTGCACCAAGAAGAATTATTAAAGGCAGCTAAAAAGGCAGAGGCGGCTAATGTTGCCAAAACCGAATTTCTTCAAAGAATGTCTCACGATATTCGTACTCCAATCAATGGAATCATTGGTATGGTTGAAGTTGGGAATCATTATAGTGATGATATTGAAAAGCAGGCCCATTGTCGTGCAAAGATCAAAGATGCTTCAAATACATTACTCGAATTAGTGAATGAAGTATTGGACATGAGTAAGCTTGAGTCGGGTGAAATCGTCCTTGAAGAAGTTGGATTTAATATAGATAAGTTGAGTGATGAAACGATTGGAATAGTAGAAGAACTCGCAAAAGAGCGTAATATTCAAATTGTCGAAGAAGAAAAAAGTATTACCCATCCATATTTGATGGGAAGTCCAATCCATGTAAAGCGTGTACTAATGAATGTTCTTTCCAATGCCATTAAATATAATCGGGATAATGGATTTATCTATGTAAGTTATAAAGAGTTGGATTCAAATCATTCAAATTCGACAGTGATTGAATTCACTTGTCGAGATACAGGTGTTGGTATGTCTAAAGAATTCCAGAACAAAATCTTTGAGCCTTTTGCCCAAGAACATAGGGAAGTCGTTCTAAATATGTGGGGACAGGTTTGGGTATGCCAATCGCAAAAAGCCTTGTCGAAAAGATGGGTGGCTCCATTGCGTTTACAAGTCAAGAAGGTGTGGGTTCTCAATTTGTGATACGCATTCCATTTAAAATCGATGAAGAACATAAAAATGAAAGAGTTAAAGAATCAGCTTCCGCATCGATTGAAGGACTTAGCGTTTTACTTGTAGAAGATAATGAATTGAATATGGAAATTGCCAGGTTCATTATCGAAAATGAAGGTGCTAAAGTTACTTGTGCTACAAATGGTAAAGAAGCGGTGGATATCTATAAGAACGCACCCGAATCTTTTGACATTATCTTAATGGATATAATGATGCCAGAAATGGATGGTTTACAAGCCACTCAAGTGATTCGCTCATTTGATCATGATATTCCAATTGTGGCGATGACAGCTAATGCGTTTATGGAAGATAAAATAAAGGCTAAAAAAGCAGGTATGAATGCGCATGTATCAAAGCCTTTAGACAGGAATATATTGATTCAAGTGATTGCAAAGTTGTGTGGTTATAAAAACGTATAGTGCTTTTAAATTAAAGTGATAATTAAAAGAAAAAAATGACTATATAAGTTAGAAAAACGATGGCATGTTAAAATTTTGTAT
>NZ_DBMEXE010000186.1:0-3195 GCF_056804935.1 Holdemanella sp.
TACAATTTGTTCAAAACTCGATAAACCAAAATAAGAATAGGCCCACTTACTTGAAATAGCTAATGTAAAGCCTAATGTCACTATAAATAAGCTCATGATCGATCCTTTCTAAAGACAAAAATAGGTCATATGACCTATTTGTTGCACTTATTCTTTAAAGTCTGACTTGGACGAAACTTTGGAAGTTTTGTAGCCGGAATCATCATTCTTTCTTTTGTGACAGGATTAATTCCCATTCTTGATTTACGATCAAAAATTTCAAACTTACCAAAAGCTGTGATATCTACATGACCATCACTTGCCAAGGCATCACTCATTTCATTAAAAATTAAGTCTACCGCAAATGCTGCGTCTTTTTTAGACAAATTTAAATTGATAGATAAAGCCTGTGTTAAAGACTCTTTATTTACATACTTTCCCATATTAAAATTCCTTCTTTAAATCTCTAATCATTAAATCTTGTGCACATTCACTTGGAAGTTTTCCATTGAATAAAATTTGGTAAACTTCTTCACAAATTGGCATATCAATACCATTTTCTTTCGCAACACGATGAACAATTTTTGCGGTACGAACACCTTCTACCGTTTTTGTGTTGTTCTTAAAGAAGTTTTCAACCGAATTCTCTTTTCCAATTTGGTAACCCGCTTCAAAGTTACGAGAATGTACACTCGTACAAGTTACAATCAAGTCTCCAATTCCAGTTAGACCCATGAATGTTTTTTGTTGCCCACCAAAATGAACACCATAACGAATCATTTCCTGTAAACCACGCGTAATCAAGGCTGCACGCGTATTATCTTGATAGCCTAAACCAGATAAGATACCGGATGCGATAGCCATAACGTTTTTAATGGCTACACCAAGTTCAGAACCAATCTCATCATTTCCTGTATAAATACGTAGGTATTGATTTGAGAATAAGTTTTGAACGGTTACGGCATCCTCGTTGTTTAAACTGATCGCATCAATTGTAGTTAATAAACGAATGACAACTTCTTCGGCATGACTTGGACCAATTAAACTTACGACGGAACTTAATTTATCTTCATCAATACAGCGACGAATAACTTCAGACATTCTTTCATTTGTTTCTGGGTGGAATCCCTTAGAAACGTTGATGATAATTGTCTTTTTATCTAATATATCATTGATTTGGTGACAAATTGGATCAATTGCGATTGTTGGTACTGCCAACAATACAATATCGGCTCCTTTGACACATTGAATATCTGTTGTTGCCTTTAATTCTGGATTTAATTCAACATCTCCAAAATACTTTGAGTTTTTATGATTTTCATTAATATCATTAACTTCAGCTTCTGCAACACCATACACTAAAACTTCTTGATGATTATCTTGTAATACTTGAGCTAAAGCTGTTCCCCAGCTTCCACTACCAATCACAACTGTACGCATATTTAACTCCTTACTATGAGCGTTTACGAGCCAAAATCTTAATTGGAGTTCCCGTAAAGCCAAATGCTTCTCTTAATTTATTTTCAATATAACGAGCATAACTAAAATGCAATAATTCTGGATCATTGACAAATAAGACAATTGTCGGTGGCTCAACCGCAACTTGGCTCGCATAATAAATCTTTAATTGTTTTCCCAAGTGAGGTTTTGCCGGATTCATCATCTGTGCATCCAAAATGACATCATTTAATACATTGGTTGGAATACGCAATGTACATGCATCATGCACTTGATCAATCAAAGGAATCAATTGATTCACTTTACTTCCTGTAAGTGCAGAAGTAAACGCAATTGGTGCATAATTCAAATACAAGAATTGAGCACGAATTTCCTTTTCAATCTTTGACATGGTCTTCTCATCTTTTTCAACTGTATCCCACTTATTGTAGACAATGATAACACCTTTACCAGCATCATGCGCAAGACCAGCCACATGCTTATCTTGATCACGAATACCCTTTTCACCATCAATCAAGAATAACACGACATTACTACGATCAATTGCACTTAAAGCACGTAAGATCGAATATTTTTCAATATTCTCATAGATTTTACCTTTTTTACGAATACCTGCCGTATCAATGATCATATATTCTTTATCATCAACAAAGAATGGCGTATCAATCGCATCACGCGTAGTACCTTCTACATTGGATACTATAACACGATCTTCTTTTAAGATGGAATTTACCAAGCTTGATTTTCCAACATTAGGACGACCAATACAACAGAATGAAGTAATTCCTTCATATGGAGCAATATCTTTTTCTGGAAGTTTTTCCATCACGACATCCAACAAGTCGCCAAGTCCAATGCCATGTGCCCCACTAATCGCAATAGGATCTCCTAGACCTAACGCATAGAATTCATATACATTCATCTGCATTTCTGGATTATCCACTTTGTTGCAAGCTAAAATAACTGGCTTTTTACACTTTTGCAGCTTTCTTGCGATAATTGTATCATCTGTCATTACTCCTTCTTTGGCAGAAGTTAAGAAAATAATGACATCCGCTTCTTCAATCGCAATATCTACCTGCATATTGATTTCCTGAGCAAATGCCTGGTCCTCAATTTGAATACCACCCGTATCGATCAAGCGAAAAGTTTGTGTCAGCCATTCCACTTCACCATAAATTCTATCTCTTGTTACTCCGGGTGTGTCATCTACAATGCTCTTTCTTTGTCCAATCAAACGATTGAATATCGTTGATTTTCCGACGTTTGGCCGACCTACGATGGCCACAGTACCTCGAATCATATTGTGGTCCCCTTTCTACATTATCCAACTATATCTAATACTTTTGAAACGACTTCATCAATTGTTAAATCGGAAGTATCAATTTCAATCGCATCTTCTGTTTTTACTAAAGGCGAAATTTCACGATGCATATCCTGATAGTCTCTTGCGACAATATCCTGATAGATCGTTTCATAATCAGCATCGATTCCCTTTGAAATATATTCATCATATCTTCTTTGGGCTCTAGCCTTACTCGATGCACTCATAAAGATCTTTACTTCTGCATCTGGCAAAACAACAGAACAAATGTCTCTACCATCTACAATAAAACCTTTATTGGCACATACTTTTTGTTGAAGATTCACTAATTTTATTCGTACAATACCTAGCTGGCTTGTTTTACTAGCCTGCATAGATACATTATTCATACGAATTTCTTTAGATACATCTTCCCCATCTAAATATACATGGTT
>NZ_DBMEXE010000187.1:0-3181 GCF_056804935.1 Holdemanella sp.
TATGTATTAGGTGTTGGGATGTATTTATCTTCATCTAAAAACTATAGAAGAACTGAAGAATACGGATCAGCTAAATGGGCAAATCCAAATACTGTTTGCAAGAAATATGCGAATAAAGATTACTTTTCTAATAAAGTCTTTTCTCAGAATGTACGAATGGGATTGGATGGAAAAAAACATAGGCGAAACTTGAATACGGTTGTGATTGGTGGTTCTGGTGCTGGAAAAACAAGATTTTATGCAAAGCCAAACATCATGCAATGTAATACAAGTTTTGTTGTATTGGATCCCAAAGGAGAAATCATTCGAAGTGTTGGTCATCTATTAGAAGATAATGGCTATGTCATTAAAGTAATCGACTTGATTGATATGTCTAAATCACTTGGATATAATCCATTTCACTATATTCAAAGTGATAAGGATGTATTGAAATTAATTACAAACTTGATTCGTAATACAACTCCAAAAGGTTCTTCTCCCAATGATCCATTTTGGGAGAAAAGCGAAACAGCATTACTGGAAGCATTGATGTTGTATCTATACCACTATGCACCAGAAGATGAACAGAACTTTACAATGGTCATGGAAATGCTCAATTATGCAGAAGTCAAAGAGGATGAAGAAGATTATGAAAGTCCGTTGGATGAGTTATTTAAAAGACTAGAAATGATAGATTCTAATTCATTAGCTTTAAAACAATACAAAATTTATAAACAAGCAGCAGGTAAAACCGCCAAATCGATTCTGATTTCGGTAGGTGTAAGACTTGCTGCTTTTAATTTGGAAGAACTTGCTTCACTTACTAAATATGATGAAATGGAACTGGAACAGATTGGAGAAAGAAAAACAGCACTTTTTGCGATTATTCCAGACAATGATTCTACATTCAATTTTGTGGTTGGAATGTTGTATACCCAGTTATTTCAAATGTTGTATTACCAGGCAGATTATGTACATGGTGGAGAACTTCCTGTACCCGTCCATTTCTTGATGGATGAATTTGCCAATGTGGCTTTACCAGATGAATTTGATAAACTTCTTTCAACGATGCGTTCAAGACAGATCTTTGTATCCATTATTTTACAGAACCTGGCTCAGATCAAAGCATTATACAAGGATAGCTGGGAATCCATTTTAGGTAACTGTGATGAAACGTATTACCTAGGTGGTAATGAACAAAGTACACATAAATATATCAGTGAATTGCTTGGAAAAGAAACATTGGATACAAATACGTATGGTAAATCTGAAGGAAGAAGTGGTAATTATTCTACAAATTACCAACAAACTGGAAGAGAATTATTAACAGCGGATGAAGTTCGATTGTTGAATAACAACTATGGACTTCTTTTTATTAAGGGAGAACGACCTGTCAAAGATAAAAAATATGATTTGTTGAAACATCCAAATATAAAACAAACATTGGATGGTGGGTGTGAACCTTATATTCATGGGCAGACACGTCATTTCATTGATGACTGGCAAAATATCCTTCTTACAGATGATGAATATGAATTATTAGACGCAGAAGAAACAGAAAACTATTTAAAGGAGATTGAAGAAAATGAAGAAAGTAAAAACAATTAAAAAAGCATTATTCTTTGCCTATATGGCACTGATACTTATCACAAATTTTACTACACCTATCTATGCAGCCAATGATCCAGTCACTGTTGTCAATAACTTCAGTGATTTTATGTTTGGACTCATTCGTGCTATTGGAATGATTTTATTAGGATTTGGAATCGTACAGGTAGGTTTATCTTTAAAAAGCCATGATCCAAGTCAAAGAGCCAATGGATTTATGACGGTTGCTGGCGGAATTATTATTACGTTTGCGAAAGAGATTTTAAATATTATTGTAGGTTAATGTATGGATGGAATCATCGATAACCTAACAAGTGCCATTAATACTTGGAATTCTAAGCTTGCTGAAATATGGTTGTTATTAACAGAATCACCAGAAACATTTAAAGGTGGAGATATATGGAAAATCATTGTAAAAGTACATGAAGGTTTACAAGCTATTGGTCTTGCCCTTCTTGTACTTTTCTTTGTATGGGGATTAATACGAACCTGTACAAGCTGGCAGGATGTCAAACGTCCAGAGCAAGCCTTCAAACTATTTCTAAGATTTATTATTGCCAGAGGTCTTGTCATGTATGGAATGGAACTGATGACAAAGATTTTTGAAATTGTACAGGGGATAATTCAATCGATTACGGAAACTGTAGGACTTGGAGTATCCAACGAAACAGTTATACCACAGGAAATAGTTGATGCGGTTAGTAATACAGGATTTCTAGAATCCATTCCATTATGGGCAGTAACCCTATTAGGATCTATATTCATTACAATTCTATCTTTTGTAATGATATTAACTGTTTATGGAAGATTTTTTAAACTTTACATGTACACAGCTATTTCTCCAATACCACTTGCAGCAGCTGCAGGAGAAAGCACACAAAACACAGCTTTTACATTTATCAAAAGCTATGCAGGAGTTTGTTTAGAAGGAGCGATCATTGTCCTTTCCTGTATTATCTTTTCAGCCTTTGCATCAAGTCCACCAGTAGTGGATTCAACAGCATCTAGTGTATCTATGGTATGGAGTTATATTGGTGAATTGATATTCAATATGTTAGTTCTTGTAGGAACAATCAAAATGTCAGACAGGATTGTAAAAGAAATGATGGGACTATAATATGTAGCTACTCAGTTACCACATTTGTTGATATTTTGTAAAAAACTGATTATAATATATACGAAAGGAAGTGTTAATTATGCGTAACGTAATCAATGCTCAAAAAGATGATGTATTTAGAATTCGCATGAATTCAGAAATTAAGAATGAATTGGAAGAAGTATTTGCCAAAAATGGTTTAACTTTAACAGATGCAGTAAATGTATTTTTTCAACAAGTATTAAATACAGGTGGATTTCCATTTTCTGTAACTGAGGATAATGCCGAAAAGATGAAAGCAAAAGCTTTATCTAAATTAATGAAAGAATTAGAAATTGGTATGAATTGTACTGAATCTTATTCAGAAGAAGAAGCCAAAAAGATGTTAGGTTTGTAAAATGAGGATCATTTATAAAAAATCCGCAATTGACGATCTTCTTAATACCGAAAACTATATTATTAATCAGTTTCATAATGATCAAGCCGCAAAAAAGTTTA
>NZ_DBMEXE010000188.1:0-495 GCF_056804935.1 Holdemanella sp.
TTATAAATTATTTTTATATTTCAAGCAAAAAGAAAAACGGCATAGCCGCTTATTCTTTCGTTAGATCCTCACCAAAATACTTGATAGAAATCTTAGATAAAGTTCCATCTTCTTTTAGTTCTTTTAAAGCCTTATTTACAGCTTTCTTTAAAGAGGCATTATCATCCCCTTTTACCATTGGGATGGCATAGGGTGTAGATTCTTTAGATTGATCAACAATTTTAAATGAACTATCCTTTGTCGTCTGAAGATAATCATTGATAGAAGTAGCTGCATTGATTGTCGCATCCACACCACCACTCTTTACAAGATCCATACATTTCGTTAAATCATCTACGCCTTTTACAGTAGCCCCATAGTCTTCACCCAATTCCATATAGGTAGATCCAATCGAATTAGCAGTTGTCTTTCCTTTTAAATCATCAAACGAAGTAATTGTCGTATTATCATTACGAACAACTAAGACTGTGTGATCATACGCATAAGGTGTAGAAA
>NZ_DBMEXE010000188.1:505-3149 GCF_056804935.1 Holdemanella sp.
AAATCAAATTTCTTTTCTCTTTCCTTTGTGATATCGACACCATTAATAACTAAATCATATGTACCAGTAGATAGTCCAGTTAATAATCCATCCCATTTACCTTCCACAATATTGGCTTTTACACCTAATTTCTTGGCAATATTCTTAGCGACTTCCACATCAACACCCATCAATTTATCATCCTTATCATGATAAGAGAATGGTTGCCAATCGCCTTCTAAACCAATTGTGATTTCACCTTTATCTTGAATCGTAGCTAAATGATCCTTACTAGATCCACATCCTGCTAAAGTAAATGTCATAGCTGCACTTAATAAACCTGCTAACAATTTTTTCATCTTACATTTCCTCTTTCCTTAAAAAATCTTTTGTTCGTTCTTGTTTCGGATTTTCAAAGAAATTCTTTGAACTGCCCTCTTCAACAATTTTCCCTTTTTCCATTAAAATCACATGACTAGAAACATTCTTCGCGAAAGCCATCTCATGCGTGACCACAACCATAGTCATTCCTTCATTAGCCAGTGTTTTCATAACACTTAAAACTTCTTGAATCAGCTCTGGATCAAGAGCTGAAGTCGGTTCATCAAAATAAATAATGTCTGGATTTGTAGCTAACGCTCTTGCGATTGCGACACGCTGTTGTTGTCCACCCGATAATTCTGAAGGATAATGAGTCGCACGATCTTTCATTCCTACTTTTTCAAGCATCTGCATACCAATCGCATTGGCCTCTTCTTTAGAAACATTTCGCGCTACAGTAAGACCTAATGTTACATTTTGTAGGGCTGTCTTATTCGCAAATAAATTGTAATTTTGAAATACAAACCCCGTATGCTTTCTAAGCTGGGCAACATCCTTCTTTGATGTATTTGCTAAATCGTAAGATTTTCCATTAAAAATCATAGTCCCTGCATCAGCTGTCTCTAAATAATTAATACAACGAAGTAAAGTTGTCTTACCTGATCCTGAAGGGCCTAATATCGCAATGACATCGCCTTTATTGACTGTAAGATCCATTCCATTCAAAACATTTAAATTTCCAAATGATTTATGAATATCTTTAATTTCTAATAAAGCCATACTCTATCTCCCTGCCTGATAATAATTCAGCTTCTTTTCACCCCAAGCTTGCAGCCAAGTTAAAACTGTACAGAAAATCAAATAAACTAAAGCCACTTCTATGTATAACTGCATAAACTGATAAGTTCTTCCGGCAATTCTTTCTGTCTGCATAAACATTTCTGTAACCGTAATATTCGCAGCTAAAGACGTATCTTTTACAAGTGAAATCAAGTTATTAAACAATGATGGAAATGCACTTCGAAAAGCTTGCGGTAAAATAATATGCATCATAATCTGCATATAGCTCATTCCTACACATAGTCCGGCTTCCATTTGTCCTTGTGGTACACTTTCAATCGATCCGCGAATGGTTTCTGCACAATAAGCGCCTGTATTTAATGAAAATACAATAATCGCTACCGTAATAGCCGATATTCTCACGCCAATCGATTGCATCCCAAAATACATAATAAATAATTGTACAAGCATAGGTGTTCCTCTAAATATCCAAATATAGAATTGAACAACATACTTCATAACCGGAACTTTCGCATATTGTATCAAGGCACAAAAAATGGCCAACACCATAGCTAGAACAAAAGAAATGACTGCCAAAGGTAATGTCATTACAATTCCCGAAATAAATATCTTTGGGAATGATTCTAAAAACAATTCCATTCTTTCCCTCCCTAAAATCTTTATACTATTCTACACCCTAAAGTGAACTTTAGGTCAACTAAATCAATCCAAACGATTTTAATATTGTTAACCAGAATGTAATACTAAAAGCACTAAGCAATGTTGTCAGCATCACAACACTTGATGTTAATACACCTTTATGCCCCATACTTTTAGCCATCACAAAGCCAGATACCGTTGTACTTGATCCGCACATAATCAAAATGGCAACTAAGGCTTGATTTCTGAATCCTAATAAAGCTGCAATTGGTAAGAAGATCGTACAAAAACCAATTAATTTCATAAATGTACAGAATAAAGATGGTTTCAATTCTCCTTTCGCCTGATCAAAATCAAAAGTGGCTCCCATCGCCATTAAACCTAGTGGTGTTGCCGTACTTGCGATCATAGAAATTGTTTTATTGATGACTTGTGGCAGTTTAAATGGCAACAAACTCACAAGTACACCTATCACAATGCCTAGAATTAGTGGATTCTTTAACATTCCAATGAATGTTTTCTTATAATCAACCTTCGATTGTTCAGCCTTAAAGAAAGATAGAATCACAACGGATACTACGTTATAAACAAATACAACACTCATCAACATCAATGGCGCAACACCTACATCTGGATAAATATTTGATGTTAATGCAAGTCCTAATAAGGCAGCACTACTTCTGTAACAAGCTTGAATAAATTCACCTTGAATCGCTTTATCTTTTAAACGTAATGAAAATAATATCGATAATAGAATACTAATTAGAGTAGATACAACACAAAATACGACAAACTTTGTATCCCAAAGATCTTTAAAATTAGATTTAGACACATCGACAAACAACAATAGTGGCAATGATACTTTAAAGACAAATGAATTCAATTTTGATGCCAATGTATCATC
>NZ_DBMEXE010000189.1:0-3114 GCF_056804935.1 Holdemanella sp.
AATTTAAAGCACTGTTAATATGAATTTGAACCGCCGTGTGCCGAACGGCTTGCCCGGTGGTGTGAGAGGACGAAAGTTTTATTACTTTCTCCTACTCGATTACAATACATTTTGTAGGGGTTGCTGAATTTGCTCTCCAGGAATTTAAGGGACGGTATATACCCTAAAACAGTTTGTAGCTGAGATTAGGCTCGGGCAACATGTAGTTTGTCCGGGTCCTTTTTTTCAACCATTTTAACGATTCCATAATCCTTGTCGATTTTAGTAAAAGAAAAGACCGCTTGATGCGGCCTTGACTGTTTTATGCGTTTTGTTCTTGTTCTTGAAGTTTTGCCTTTTCAACAGGTTGAACTAATTTCTTTCCAGAACCAATGAAGATCATCAATCCTAATGCCATTAATAGAACAGCAAAGAATAATTGTAGTCCGTCTGTCATAAATACGAATCCGCCAGTAACGAATAACTTTAAGCAGATGTTGTATACTGACATTCCTAAGCTTGTCATTGTTACAACTAACATCATAACCATTGGTACATATAACATATATCCTTTACGTCCTGTAACTTTTAAGAATACAGATAATGAAACTAATACCATCGCAGCTAATAATTGGTTAGCACTACCGAATAATGGCCAGATATTTAAATATCCACCTAAGCTTAATAGGTAACCACCAGCTAATGTGATCAATGTAGCAACATATTTATTTGTTAAGAAAGCGACAACACTGTTTGTTTCAGCTTCTTCATTGACTTCAAATAATTCTTGGAATGATAAACGTCCGATTCTAGCAACAGCATCTAATGAAGTTAATGCCAAAGCAGAAACGAACATTGTCATGATGCATAGCCCCCATTCTTGAGGGAATCCAAATTGGGAAATCAATCCAGTAACACCAACTGAAAATTTAATAAATGGAGTTGCAGTATCAGCAAATGCCATAGAAGATAATGTTTCATTTAATACGCCTTTGCTAGCTAAGCTAGTTAAAGATCCAACAACAACGATTACAAGTACAGCAAGTAATGATTCAAGTAACATACTTCCGTATCCAACTTGTAACATATCACTTTCGTTGCGAATCTGTTTAGAACTTGTTTCACTAGATACAAGTGAGTGAAATCCACTAACAGCACCACAAGCAACTGTAACGAATAATGTTGGGAAGATATAGCTTCCTGTTGCAGATTTAAATCCTGTGAATGCAGGTGATGTGATTGTAGGATTTGATACAAATACACCAACTACTGCAGCAACGATCATTCCGATGAATAAGAATGTAGTCAAATAGTCACGTGGTTGTTTTAATACCCAGATTGGTGTAACACTCGCAAAGAAGATATAAACGAATACTAGATATACCCAAGTTTGTTTAGTGAAGTAAACAGGGAATGCGATTCCTAATGCTAACATAGCAACGATTAGTGCAATGCCTAAAACAGCTTGTTTCCATCCAGAAAGCCCCGTTTTCTTTAAGAAGAAACCAAATGCGATCGCAACAAATACATATAGAATTGTGATTGAACTAGCAGCTCCACTAGGTAAAGATTGTGCACCAGCAGCATTGTATCCGTTTAATGATCCTGCAACCATGTCAGCAAATGCAGCAATAACTAATAAAGTAAATAACCAGCAGAACAAGAAGAATAATTTACGTCCTGTTTTACCAATGTATGTTTCAATGATTTGTCCCATTGATTTACCGTGAGATTTAACAGATGCGTATAGAGCACCAAAATCTTGTACAGCACCAAAGAAGCTTCCTCCGACCATTACCCATAAAAATGCAGGTAACCATCCAAATACCATCGCAAGTACTGGACCTGTTACTGGACCGGCTCCGGCAATTGAAGAGAATTGGTGTCCAAATACTTCCCATTTATTACTTGGAACATAATCAACTCCATCTTCTTTTTCATAAGCAGGTGTCTTAGCTTTTGGATCAATTCCCCATGTTTTAACTAAATAACGTCCATAAACTAAGTAAGCTGTAAGTAATAATGCAGCAGCGATAGCTAATAATAATAGACCATTCATAAATAATTTTCCTCCCTTAAAACTTTCTATTCAAATATTCAAATAATAAAAAAAGACTTCGTCTATCTAAGACGAAATCTAACACTATTCCGCGGTACCACTTAGTTTGCAACTACATTATTGCCACTTAGAACTTCTTAACGCGAAGGACGAATCATTTTACTTATAATTTCAAATGATTAGCTCACAAGTGATAGCTCTAAGGACCATCGTTATCATTTCACCAAATTTGATACTCTCTTAAACCGGGCTTGTTTAAAGTCGTGTCTTGCTCATTGCTTTGAATATTTGTGGTTGTATAATATACCATCTTGAAAAACATGTCAATAAAAAATGTAACAAAATGAAAAATAGTGTTTTCACAATTTACATTAATTACAATTGTCATTTGTTTGTTAACATGTGAACGTTTGTGCTATAATATAAAAATGTTGTTGGAGGGGAATAGATGATTTATATAACTGGAGACATTCATAGAGAACAAGATATTCATAAAATCAATCCTAGAGAATTTACAGTTGGCAATTCTTTAACAGAAAATGATTATGTTATTATATGCGGAGATTTTGGTTGCGTTTGGGATGGAAGTACAGGGGATAACTTCTGGTTAAAATGGTTAGATTCACTTCCTTGGAACACTTTATTTATTGATGGGAATCATGAAAATTTTGATGTTCTTAATACGTATCCTGTAGAAGAGTATAAAGGTGGTAAAGTACATCGTATTCGCTCGAAAGTATTTCATTTGATGCGCGGTGAGGTTTTCAATATTGATGGTTATAAATTCTTTACTATGGGTGGAGGATTTTCCCACGATGTTAATTATCGTACAGAACATAAAAATTGGTGGAAAGATGAAATTTGTACGATTGAAGAAGCAAAACATGCTTTTGCAACATTAGAAAAAAATAATTGGGAAGTTGATTATATTTTATCGCATGATACATATTCATCGCATCCATTGGCTCATAAATATGAAACGGATATGAGTTTATATGGAGATGATTATTATGATTTACACGATTGTTTAGAAACAGTTGAGAAGAAAACAGATTATAAAATGTGGTTTAGTGGAC
>NZ_DBMEXE010000190.1:0-3113 GCF_056804935.1 Holdemanella sp.
TAAATTCTGTACACATGTTTCATTACCTCACTTACAGGTAAATTGTACAAGTCTATTTGACATTAATGATGTCTATATCCTGTTTTATTAAATGTGTCTTTATTAATAAAATGGATATCAGCTATAAAACACAAGAAGAGCTTATGAATGATCTAAAAACACATTTTTCATCCAACTGTATCAATTTTAAATCAGAAGATGCTGAAGATGAACTGTCCATGTTGAATGAAGATATCATGAATCACTATCTAGAAACCGAAGAAATCGATTCATCACTTCTTCAACAAGCCATTTTTAAAAGAGAATGCTTCCCTGTATTCTTTGGTTCTGCCTTAAAAATCCAAGGCATCGAAGATTTAATGGATGCGATCATCGATTTATCTTTTATCCAAGATTACCCTGAAGATTTTGGGGCTCGTGTATACAAAATTTCAAGTGATGACCAAGGCAATCGTTTAACCCACGTAAAGATTACGGGTGGTGTTTTAAATGCCAAAGATAAAGTTGGTACAGATGAAAAGGTAGATCAAATTCGTTTGTATAACGGAAAACAATTTGAAATGGTACAAACCGCTTATCCAGGAATGATTTGTGCACTAAAAGGATTGAACAAGTATGAAGTAGGTCAAGGGCTAGGCTTTGAATCTGACACGACAAAACCACTCTTAAATGCCTATATGAATTACCAACTCCTACTTCCCGAAGGTGTAGATGCACTTACTATGATGCGCTACTGCAGTGTACTTGCTCAAGAAGATCCGCAGCTACAAATTGAATATGATGAGCAGACGAAACAAATTTTCTTAAGACTGATGGGATCAATTCAAATGGAAATTCTTCAAAAAGAAATTGAGAAAAGATCTAAAGTTAAAGTTGGTTTTACAACGGGTAAAGTCTTGTTTAAAGAAACCATTCAAAATACAGTCATTGGAGTCGGTCACTTTGAACCTTTAAGGCACTATGCCGAAGTACACTTAAAACTTGAACCATTACCTAGAGGTAAAGGACTTGTGTTTGAATCAAACTGTTCCAATGACGATTTAGCTTTAAACTGGCAAAATCTGATTTTAACGCATTTAAAAGAGAAACAACACAAAGGCGTATTAACTGGATCGCCAATTACCGATATAAAAATCACTTTAGTGGCCGGTAAAGCCCATTTAAAACATACAGAAGGTGGAGATTTTCGACAAGCAACCTATCGTGCTATAAGACAAGGCCTAAAAGAAGCAGAATCTGTATTATTAGAACCTTATTATAGTTTTGAATTAGTCGTTGAAAATCAATATGTTTCAAAAGCCTTGTTTGATTTAGAAAACAAGCATTGCTCATTTAAAATTGAAGAAGACATGAACAATCTTGTTCACATAAAAGGAACAGGACCCGTTCGTGAGTTGATGGACTATCAAAAAGATGTCATCGCATACACAAAAGGAAAAGGCCAATTTATTTGTGAATTAGAAGACTATCATGCGTGTTTTGATCAAGAAAAGATCATTGAAGAAACAAATTATGATAGTGAAGCCGATTTAAACAATCCAACCGGATCTGTATTCTGCGAACATGGAGCAGGTTATTTTGTGCCTTGGGATGAAGTCAAGGAGCATATGCACATCCAAATTAAAGAAGCCAACTCAACTTCCTATACTTCTTATGTAAAACATACTGTTCGTGAAGAAGAATTAAAGAAAGTATTTAATTCACTTGGTGGAAACAACAAGAAAGCTGAAAAGCCAATCAAGAAAAAAGCGAAGGTTGATATGAATTTAAATCAGATTCATGTCGAAAATAAAAAGCCAGAATGTTTAATGATTGACGGCTACAATATGATTTATGACTGGCAAGATTTAAAAGATATTGCCAAAGTAAACATTGAATCTGCACGTGATGAATTGATCAATCGAATCTCGAATTATCAAGGATATAAGCGTATCAAAGTCATCTTAGTATTTGATGGATATCGCGTAAAAAACAATACAGGTTCACATTTTAATCAAGGAAATCTAGACATTATTTATACTAGATACAATCAAACAGCAGACAGCTATATTGAAAAGGCTGTACACGACTTAAAAAAGAAATATGAATTATCAGTTGCGACAAGTGATGGCTTGATTCAAAATGCGATTTTAGCCAATGGCGCAAAAAGAATTTCAGCTCGTGAACTTGAGATTGCCGTAAAAAACGTAAACAAACGAGCTCTTTCGTACCTAAAGAAATAGTTTATGATATAATAGCGAAAAAGATGGAGGAATTTGATTTATGACAAGAAAGATTGCCATTATTGGAGCCGGTCCTGCTGGCTATACATTAGCTCAAGAATTAGTTAAAACAGAAAATGAGTACCAGATTGATATTTTTGATAAGGAAGCTGAAATTGGTGGAGCCATTTACACAGGTATTCCTGAATATCGTATGCCCAAAACATTCTTAGAAAAAGCCTATAACGGATTGATTGAAGCCGGTGTTAAATTTCATTTTAATACTTTTGTGGATCAAACTATGTTTAAGGAATTACAAGCAAACTATGATTATGTAGTTGTAGCGATTGGTGCCCAAATTGAAAATACTTTTGGTTTTGAAACAGGTAATGGCGTTGTTGCCGGCTTAACATTACTTTACGATTTAAATATCAATCACAAACAAGAAGACTTCAAAAAATATAAAAAGGCCATTGTTTGGGGTGGTGGAAATGTTGCGATGGATTGTGCAAGATCATTAGTTCGTATCATTGATGATGTCACAATCGTATATCGTAGATCTTTACAGGAAATGCCTGCAAGTCCTGCAGAAATCAAAGCCTGTGAAAAAGAAGGTGTTAAGATTGCCTTCTTAAACAACATCAAAGACATTTTAAAGGATGAAAACGGAAATGTTTGTGGTGTTCAAGTTGCGAAAATGGAACTTGGAGAAATGGATGAATCTGGAAGAGCAAGCTGCCACGAAGTAAAAGATTCATTATTCACAATGGAATGTGATTTAGTTGCGATGGCTATTGGTCAAAAAGTAGACTTCACTCCATTAAATGACGATTTAAAAACAACGGATACACACGCCTCTACATTAAAGAATGTATACATTATTGGAGATGCCTTTACTGGGCCAAAAACAAT
>NZ_DBMEXE010000191.1:0-3108 GCF_056804935.1 Holdemanella sp.
AACAATCAAAGATTATAACGAAAAATATAGACTTCCATATATCATAGAAAATGACAGGGGTCTTAAAAGAAGAGTTGTTGTTCAACCAGAATGGAGAGATTTCTTAATGACTAATTATCGTGTCATTATGGAATGGGTCCATGATGAAAAGATCAAGTATCTTGAAAAGCGAAAGATTGAAGAGTGCATCTAGTGATGTACTTTTTATTTTTGCTAAAATAAAAACATGGCAAAAAATAGAAAAATTCAAAAAAAGTGTATATTAATGATGAAAAAATAAAAAACTCCTTTATGTAAAGGAGTAATTGATGAATGGTAGCGCGTACGGGATTCGAACCCGTGATACAGCCTTGAGAGGGCTGTGGCTTAACCGCTTGCCGAACGCGCCATGCGCTTAAGTATTATAGCACAAAATAAAAGAGAAGTATAGACTTCTCTTATAATTCTGCAATCAAATCGCATAAGTTTTTATAGGCTTTTTGAAAAGATTCTAGGTTCAGTTTTTCTTCTGGCGTATGACAACCTTCGGCAATAGGACCGTAAGTGATGATATCTAAATCTGGAATCAATCCTTTTAGAATACCCGTTTCCATACCGCCGTGGGATGCTTCTGTTTCCATTTCTACACCTTGTCTTTTTAAGATTTCTTTTAATATATCTCTTAATGGACTGTTAGCTTCATAGTTCCATCCGCAGAAGTTTGTATCTTCATGTTCAAATGCATGACATAATTGTGCAATCATGTTGATCTTATTTCCTGATTCATCCTTCATAGATTCTAATGGGGAACGAATGCAGAAAGCACATTTCACAACATTGTCTTCTGTTCTTAATTTACCTAAGTTAAGGGAAGCTAGAGTCAATCCTTCAATGGCCATAGATTTATGCTGCAAACCATTTGGTAATAAATAGTATAGTGTAATTAATTCATTTGTATCTTTTGAAGTAAAGGCTTTAGTAGCTTTTTCTGTTTCTTCCAATTGAATATCAAGCTTACTATCACTAAATTCAAATTCTGTTTTTAAATCTTTTACGATAGAATCAATATTTGGTTTAATGTCTGAAACGAAAGTTGCTTCTGCTTCTCTAGGAATTGCATTTTCTTTTAGACCACCATTTACGGATACGATTTGAAGATCTTTTAATGTTTGTAGAACTCTAAATAAGATTTTAATGGAGTTACCCTTTTCTTGATCAATGCAAGCACCTGAATGACCTCCATCTAATCCTTTGACAATAAGTTTATAAGTTGGTTTATTTACTTCTTCAAACGTGCATGTTTTATCGACATAGGCATAGCGACCACCGCTTGTTGTGGTACAAGTACTAATTTCACCACCACCATCTAAACCAATCATTTTTTTAGCATTGAAGTATTCTTTCTTTAAATTAATAGATCCTAATAGGCCCACTTCTTCTTGCACAGTAAAAACGCATTCTAGGTTTGGATGTTTTAGAGTGTCATCACTAAGAATGGCCAACATGTAGCTAACTCCAAATCCATCATCGGCACCTAATGTTGTTCCTTTCGCTTTTAACCAGCCATCTTCAACATATAAATTTAAAGCATCGGTTTCAAAGTCAAAATCAACATCCTTGTTTTTTTCACATACCATATCCATATGCGCCTGCAACATGACAGTATCGTGATTTTCATAGCCTGGTGTAGCATCTTTATAAATAATCACATTATTCATGTCATCACGAACATATTTAAAATCATGTTCCTTCGCAAAGTTTTCTACATAGTCTGCAATTTTTTCTTCATGAAAAGATCCATGAGGAATTTTTGAGATTTCTTCAAAATATTTGAAGATTGCGATATTTTGATCTAATACACTCATTATCTATACCTCCACTTGATTAAAAATAGTATAATCTAAAAAATGAGAGACGCAAGTCTCTCACTATTGAATATTGATATATCTTGTTTCTTCTTCACACTTCACTGGTTTTGTAGGTAATAAGATAAATAATTCACCATTGTCAAAACGAGCTTTGATATCCTCTTGTTTATAGCCTTCACCAATATAGAAAGAACGAGAATAAGTTCCAGTAAATCTTTCTTGACGAAGTACACGCGTATCTTCTTTGTTGATATTACGAGTAGCTGTGATCTTTAAGTAGCCATCTTTTAATTCAATTTGAATATTTTCTTTTTGAATACCACAAACCTCCATGCAGATTTGATAATATCCATCCTTTTCATAAATGTCTGTTCTTAATACAGTACTTGTATCTTGTTTTTTAGTATCGTTGAAAAAGTCATCAAAATAATTAGGGTAATAGCGCATATTGAATCCTCCTTAGCACTTATATCTTTTAACTGCTAATATCATAGTACAATTATTTGGCACAGTCAAGAGCTGAGTGCTAATTATTTTGTCGCTTGTTTCTAGAACATTTTTCTGCATCAATAGCCAAGACAAACATAAGTGCATCCAATGCATTTTCTGGATCTTTAACATCAATGACATAAGTATCTGTAAAATTAAATATTTCTTTGCGAATAATCGCTACAGTATCATAGCTTTCATCCACAATTGTATAATTCCATTCAGTAAGAGTTCCATCAATATGCCATCCGTTGTAGTCAATATTATAATGTGGAGTAAAGAAAGATAATTCTTTCGATAGACATCCAATATATTCATTATTCTTATAGATTTCAAATTTAGGAAGTAAAGTCATCACCTTTTCTAATACAGTACCCACTTCATTTCCATTTTGATCATAAATGACTAGTTTATGTCCCCAAGAAAGTTTTCCTTCGACTTGATATATGACCTGACCATCTTCGTTGTATATATCATAACTGTCAAACCAGGAAAAGAATCGTTGCTTAAATAATAGTTTCATAATTTCACCACCACATAAATTATAGCATTGAATATATTTAAGGTTTATTTAAGTTTTAATATATATACTCATTAACGAAATAGGTGATTATACTTTTCATGCCCTTAAAATAATCATGCCTATTTCTTTTTTTTGACAATTTTTAAATTCTTAAGAAAACTTAATGAAATCTTAAGAAAAACATAATACAATATTTTCGAGGTGGATTATTTATGAAGAAAAAACTTGGAAATATATTGATTTTTGTGC
>NZ_DBMEXE010000192.1:0-3106 GCF_056804935.1 Holdemanella sp.
TTAGACGATGAAAATTCTGGAATCTATTTAGATGTAGTTGTATTTGATGCATATAACTTACCAAATGAGGCTTTAAATAATGGCGAAATTGATTTGAACTCGTTCCAACACAAAGCATATTTGAAAAATGAATGTGAAGCACAAGGATATGATTTAACAGCGATTGGTGATACAAGTTCTGCTCCATTGACTTTATATTCAAAGAAAGTGGATTCTTTAAAAGCATTAAAAGAGTTAGCTGGTAAAAAAGAAGACTAAATGAAAAAAGCCGATTTTTCGGCTTTTTCATTTGAGTAATTGTTGAAGATCTTCTTTAAGTTCATCACTAAATCCATCTAAATCATCCATAGTGATGGCTTCATCACGCAATAAACCTAATAATATAATGAACATATTTGATCGAGATACATCTCTTGCCAAAACGCCAGGACTTTTATAGTCCTCATAAATTTTCTTTCGTAGAGCCCAGTATTTATCAGAAGATAATGCATCTGAATTTAAAATGGATTTGTATTCCTCAACGAGCTTATCCATATAGGCTTCTTGCCAGCTACCTAGTTTCTTTCTAAATAATTTCCAATCTTTTTCCATGTTGACCTCCTATTTAAATAAAGTTTGAATGATTTGATTAATACTCATAGAGTGCAATTGATCTGTATCTTTTAATGTTTTTGAATTCCAGTGAAATAAAGATACATTACTTGGTTCAGTAAAACTAGAATCGACAGTGCAATTTGGATAACGACTGTACCAGTCTGGATAATACGTTTTCATAATTTTTTGTGCATATCCGACAGCTTGTGAATTTGAATTTCCATTTTGGTCATATGTACCTGAAATTTTAACACCTGGAGGACTAGAGTGAGCAATCAATAAACTGCCATCCTCACATACGGCAAGTACAATATAAACATGAGCATTCGCCATAGAGACAATATCACCTGGTTTTGCGTTTTGAATGGAATCTTTATAGCTTCCTAACTTCATGTTCGCAAATGTTTTAGTCATTTCTTCAGCCTTTAATACATAGCCATTGCCATGATTGGATTTGGTTTCTAATGTATTGTAGATAGACCAACCGACATAGCCAGAACAATCGAGTCCTTTATGGATTTCATACATATAGTTTTCATAATTGTATGAACTATCTTGTGTATCATAGAAGGATTTCCATTCCTTAGATAAGCCCAAAGTTAACGCTTCAGTTCCGGAACCTGTTTATGCTTCGTTCCAGCCTCCACCATAAATATACAGGGTTTGACCAACGGGTTTTAACGCGTTCTTTAAAAAAGTAGTTGTCGTATGAATGGGTTTTGATTGAACTTTTGTTTCTTCTGTTTTATGACATGAAGATATTCCAAAGATAATTACACACAGTATTAAGATAGGCAATAAAATACGGTCATAGCGAATTTTTCTTTTTTTCATTATTTCTTGACCTCTTCTATCAATTCATCAATATAAGAATCATCAATGTCAAACCCTAAGTAGCATAGACCGCGATAGATGAAGTTCATATCACTTAAATTCAGGATTTGATTCATCAATTCCTTTTTCTTGTCATTAATCAAAGACATGTCATAATCACTTGTATTGCCACAAGGATGTGTGCACGTTTTGCAGCTTGGCGATATCTTGTCTTTTTCTTTGTGTACTGTATCAATTAGATCTTGTGTAACTGTATGATTTCTTAGACGTTGAAGACAATCTAAAATAATTGTGTCTGTGTTTTCTGTTTTTGGATTTGAATCCACGGTTTTAGAAAGACCAATTAAAGCAGACCATAATTTAGTTTCCATCAGATTTTACCTCCACATTAAAATAAGTATCTGGATAGGGTTCATCCTTTAAAGTATAGTGCCACCACTCGGATTCTAAAGGGATAAATCCATTGTCTAACATTAAATGTCTTAATGTCATTCGATTTTGAATCTGTATTGTTGTTAATCCATCCTTATGTAAAGGACTAGAAATATCGCCAAAATAATCAAAGTAAGATCCCATATCTAATTCTTTTCCTGTTTTTTCATCAACTAAAGTTAAATCGACAGTGCTACCTCTGGTGTGCGCTGATTTTTCAATGATAAAGTCATTCTCAAAAAGATATTTTTTGGAATATTTTGGATAGAAAATGGATTTCATTTTATCATCCTCAGTATCTTTCCAAGTCATGAAATTATCAAGGGCACTTTGAGGTCGATAGGCATCCCATATCTTTAATCGATATCCCATTTGTCTTGCCTTTGAATTGATTACTTTTAATTGCTTCACCAATTCTTTTGTTCCTAACGCTACCGGATCTATATAGCCATCAATGATTTCACCAATGAAATTGTAAGTTGTGCAATAGCGAATATCTAAAAGAATATCGGGGATTTCTTTTTGTATATTTAATAATTTCATGTATATATTCTAATATATTTGTTTATGTTAATCCACTTATGTTTTGTGTATAATACATGTTAGAAATGAGGTAATAAACATGAAATTTAGTGATATTGATTTTTCAGCCATTTCAAGAATGATGGACAATATGAGCGATGAAGAAAAGAATAAGTTAAATGACATGGCTCAAAATATGATGAATAATATGAAACAAAACGAAGAGCCTGAAGAAGAAACTGACTTTTATGAAGCTTTAAATATAAATGAAGAAGATTATGCAGATTTTCCGGGAAGTGTCTTAGATCAAATCGAAGCAGGAAGTGATTTGGAAGTCTATTATGAAGATGTAAAGGATGTTGATTTTAGTGCGAGTGCCTTATTTTATGCGAAAGCTACTTTGAATATGTTGCGAAAATATATCTATCCTATCTTTAAGAATTTCTTTGATGGATTTAATAATCCTTCAACGACAACCATCTATTCCTATTTATATCCTTTAATGAACCAGGATAATATTCATAAGTTGTTTGATGAAGAGTTTGGTACACCAGAAGGATGGATGGAACTTAAAAATGCTCTTCAACAAATCTATATTATTTTAAATCGTGCAGAGTATGATTTTGTGAGTTATGAAGATTTACAATTATTAAAAGATATCTTGTTTAATCAAGAAGTATTATTGAAAATTAAGAATCTATGAAAAAGCTAAAAATCAATACGA
>NZ_DBMEXE010000193.1:0-3082 GCF_056804935.1 Holdemanella sp.
TTTCTTTAGCTAATGCTTTTTTGATGCTTTCATCACTGAATGGTTTCGTTTTGTTTTCGTTGTGAATCAAATTCATAATTCTATCTTTGATTTGTTCAGATGTGGTTTCTTTAAATCCTGTATGACAGAATAAATGCTTGATTGGATAGTATTTATTGTTGAATTCAAAACCTTTTTGATTGATCGCTCTCGAAATAGTAGAGGCATGTAATCCACATTCTTTGGCTACCATTTCTAGAGTACAATAATTCAATGGACTATTTGAGATGAAGAAATCTTTTTGAATATGACACAGTGTATCCATGATTTGCAGTAGTGTCATATTTCTTTTTTGAACTGTATTAAGCAGTTGCTTAGCCTCGTTTCTAAGTGATCTTAATTCCTTAGTAAGATGATTCATATCATCAAATTGAATGGAATAGTTCTGGTTGATCCATTCAAAATGAAATTCATCATCATATATAACTTTGATTTCTGCTTGTAAGACGGGCGCATCTGTAGAATAGTTTGCGGCAGGCTTAGGATTAAGGGTTTGAATGAAATGAAATCCTTCTTCAAGTTCATCCAGTGTGAGCTCAGTTTTATGTATAATTTCATCATAATTGTGGGATGCAAGCTCTTCAAGAAAATCACATAAAATAGTCCCTGTTTCACTAGCGGGGTTTTCACTAAGTTCACATTGTACTTTTAATGATTCTTTTAAATTTCTACAAAAACATCCATATGGCTCTGTTCTTTGAAGAATGTAGATGGCCTGTTGTAGTTGTTTTTCGGAATAGCTAGCAAGGAATGGAGTCGTTTTGAAGTAACCGTTGGAATCTAAAAGGCTAATTAAATATTGATATAAATCTTCAGGTATTGTTTGATTTGTACTTTTAAGTTCAGCTTCAATTTTGTCATATAAACTTTGTGTAGTATGATCATACTCAAGGAATGCATCTGCGTCAGCAGTATATGTTAGAAATGGGTTTGTCTGTGCTTGCTTGTATAAGTATTCCTTTAAGCTTTTAGCATTATAGGATAGTATTTTAAGACTTTGTTCCTTTTGCGAATTAAAGGTTTGTTTAATTTTAAGTTCTGGTTTGATTGTGATATTTTGCTTCATGGATAAACTATATCATTCTTTTAAAAAAGTTGATAGAATTAAAGATAATAGTAATGAAAGGACGGATATTGATATGCGTGCAAAAATAGAATTGATTCGTGTTGATAATCGATTGGTTCATGGTCAAGTTGGGGTAACTTGGGTCAATGCGTTGAACATAGATACAATTGTAGTGGTAGATGATGAGACGGCTATCAACGTATTTTCACAAAAAATGATGAAGACGATTGCGAAAGCTAGCAATGTGGATATTCGTTTTTATTCGATTGCGGGCTTCATGCAGGTCTTGCGACATAATGAAAGTAGTCAAAGATTGTTTGTGGTTGTAAGAGATATTCAAACGGTTTATGAAATGTTTAAAAATGGGTTAACTCCACAAACTGTGAATATAGGTAATATTCATTATGGAAGAGGAAGAGTCCCCTTTAATAAAAAAATGTATGTGTCCGAAGTGGATGTAGATGAAATCAATGAATTAATAGATCAAGGTTTTAATCTTTATTATCAAGATGTGCCGGGAACTTTAGATGAAGTGATCGACAAGATTGATTTTGAGCGATTGAAAAGGGTGAGAAAATGACAAGTAAACAATTGGTGTACGAGGAAATTAAACGGCGTACTTTAGAAAATAATATTGAGGAAAATGAAATATTTACGGCGAACGATTTAGCAACTTCTTTGAATTTGAGTCGAAATACAGTTTCGCAATATTTAAATGAAGGATTAAAAGATGAATCTATTGTAAAGGTGAATTCACGTCCCGTATACTTCTTTGATAAATCAGCTTTGATCAAGAAATGGAATGTTCGTTTTATGGGAAATGAATTTGCGTCTTTTGATTTATTGATGGCACAAAAGGAACATGATTTTGATCAATTGATTGGATATAATGGTTCCTTATCTTCGATTGTTGAACAGTGTAAAGCAGCCATGTGTTATCCGGATAATGGTTTACCTATTATGATTTATGGCCCCACTGGAACAGGTAAGACTTTGTTGGCGAATACGATGTACGACTATGCCTTGCATCAAGGTGTGATTGAATCAAATTCACGCTTTGTTTCGGTAAATTGCTCAGAATATGCGAATAACCCAGAATTATTAACTTCTAATCTTTTTGGACATGTTAAGGGGGCCTATACTTCGGCTGAAGAAGATCAAGATGGATTAATCAGTCTTGCGAATGGTGGTGTACTTTTTTTGGATGAGGTTCATTGCTTAAAGGCGGAATGCCAGGAAAAGTTGTTTCAATTCATGGATAAGGGTATTTATCATAAAGTAGGGGATAATGATAAGTGGTATAAGTCAAAGTGTCGTTTGATTTTTGCAACAACAGAAAATCCTCAGGATGCCTTGTTAAAGACATTGCTTCGAAGAATTCCAATCACAGTGAGTGTTCCTTCATTAAAGGATCGCCCATTATTGGAAAAAAGAGAGTTGATTTATCGCTTACTTGAACAGGAAGAGTCAAAGCTTGGAAAAGATATGTATATTTCAAATCTAGCTTATTCAACTTTTCTTGATTATGAGTTTAAGGGAAATATTGGTGAACTAAAAAACACCATTAAGGCGACTTGTGCAAAGGGATTGTTGAATCAGTCCTCTGATACTTTACAGATTCATTTGTTGGATCTTCCATCCTATTTTTTTGAAACAATCAAATCAATGCAGTTAAAGACGCATTCACGAGATAATGAGACTTTATTTTCTATACATGATTTAAAAGGAGAGTTAAAGCCGGTCATTCCTCTATTACAGTTTTATGCGAAATTATTGAATGCATTTGAAGGGGAAGAAGATTTTTCTAAGGTTGTTGATCAAAGTAAAGTATTATATAAAATTATATATGTCTTTTTGACTATCTTTTTATATCTTCTCAAATGTCCGCAAAGCCTTATTTTATCGGCTCTACGGGCATTTTGCTTTTGTGGTAAACCTCGCATATCTAGGTCTATCTTCTTATATTTTCCCTGTCAA
>NZ_DBMEXE010000194.1:0-3066 GCF_056804935.1 Holdemanella sp.
AGTGGTGTTCGAAATAAAGATATATGTCCAGAAGTCAATTTATATAAGACGTTGTATGAGTGTTGATTTTAGCTTTATATCCTAATTTATTAAATGTGTCTATTGGAAATAAAAGTGCAAGTGGAACGGAAATTTTAGATGAGTTGGCGATGGAAGAGATTCAATCGAACGGAAAGAAATTGATACTTTATACATCTGCTGATAGTGTTCTACAAATTTGTGGTCATGAAGAAGTAACTGGATTAGATGAGCTATATCGAGTATGTCAAATTGCTCGAGAAATAACTTTAAAACCAGAATACAAAGTAGGAAGAGTCATTGCCCGTCCTTATGTAGGAGATTCGGTAGGTCACTTTACACGCACTAGCAATCGTCATGATTATGCATTGTCTCCATCGAGTGAAACCGTTTTAGATGTGTTAAAATCTCATTCATTGGATGTGATTGGCATTGGTAAGATTCGTGATATCTTTAATGGGCAGGGAATCACAAAAAGTATTCATTCGACTTCAAGTCATGAGGGTATGCTTCAAACGATTGAAGAAATGAAAAAAGATTTTACAGGGTTATTATTTACGAACCTTGTGGATTTCGATGCCAAGTGGGGTCATCGAAGAAATGTTTCTGGATATGCTGATGAGCTTGAAGATTTTGATCTTTTATTAGGCCAGCTACTTGGTGTTATTGATTCAGATACACTATTGATTATTACGGCCGATCATGGAAATGATCCAACCTATAAAGGAACGGATCATACTCGAGAGTGTGTACCATGTTTAATGTATTCACCTAGTATGAAAGAACACGGAATATTGGACGATTCAAGTTCGTTTGGCGTTCTTGGTGCAAGTGTTTTAGATAACTTTGATTTATCAAAACCATCAGATTTGATTGGTGAGTCTATTCTTGATTTGACAAAATAGAAAAAATATATTAATTTATTTTAGCGTTTTATTTTCGTTTTGGTATCCCCTATGAAACTGCCAAAACATAGGGGAGGTAATTTTTTATGAATAAAATGGAAAATATGGAAATCAAACAATTGGTGGTTTCTATGAGTTTGCCCATCATCATCTCGATGGTGATACAAGCTTTATATAATATTGTCGATAGTATCTTTGTTGCCAAAATTTCAAGTGATGCCTTAACCGCTGTATCTTTATGTTATCCGGTACAAACCATTATGATTGCGATTGCATGTGGTACAGCCGTTGGCTTTAATACATTGCTTGCACGATACTTAGGTGAAAAGAAATTTGATTATGCGAATAATACAATGATGCATGGAATCTTGTTAGGATTTGTGAATGGACTAGTCTTTTTAGTTTTAGGTTTACTATTTTCTAATGTATTCTTATCTTTGTTTACATCTGATCAGAATGTAATTCCATTAGCCAATACGTATATTCGTATTTGTACGATGTTTTCATTTAGCGTCTTTGTACAAATCATTTTCGAAAGAATCATGCAGGCAACAGGAAATGCCATCTACAACATGGTTATGCAAGGAGCAGGAGCCATTATTAATATTATTCTAGATCCAATCTTGATCTTTGGATGGTTTGGTCTACCTGAAATGGGTGTTGCCGGAGCTGCCATTGCGACCGTTATTGGACAGTTTTGTGCCATGCTTATTGGATATGTTATTACGAAGGTAAAAATAAAAGAATTGGATATTCATATGCATAATTTTTCCTTTTCGATACCTATTCTTTGTAAAATCTATAAAGTAGGAGTACCTGCCATCTTAATGCAGTCCGCATTAAGTTTTATGACTGTTTTTATGAATATGATTCTAGCACCAATCTCAGCTATGGCGATTACCGTCTTTAGTGTTTACTATAAATTACAGAATTTCTTGAATATGGCTGTGCTTGGAATCACCAATGCCTTGATTCCGATTGTTGCCTATAATAATGGGGCCAACAGAAAAGATCGAGCAATTGAAGCTATACAATTTTCTATGATTTTATCGATTTTCATTATGGCTATAGGAACGATTGTATTTCAATTATTCCCTAAACAATTATTAGCCATGTTTAGTGCGAATGATCAAATGTATGGATTAGGAATACCCGCATTAAAAATCATTAGCTTAAGCTTTGTGTTTGCCGGTATCTGTATGGTTTTATGTGCTGCCTTCCAGGCTTTAAATAAGGCAAATACTTCGTTAGTGATCACTTTGGCTAGACAACTTGTCATCTTAATTCCATTGACATATGGCTTAATGAAGTGTTTTGGCATTCATGTAGGTTGGTATGCCTTTGTCGTTACGGAATTTATATGTACCATGTATTCATTATTTGAATGGAGAAAAATAAAAAGGTAGCATTTGCTACCTTTTTGCGTATTTAAATGTATACATACAAATGGATGTGGCAATGGCCACGTTTAGACTTTCAAAAGTTTCCATTTCAATTTTGACAATATAATTACTTAAATCAATTAATTCCTTACGAACACCCTGACCTTCATTACCAACTAGAATTGCGTATTTTTCACTTGGTTTAATATCTTGAAGATCCTTGTGATTGTCATGTAAAGCTGTGGCATACACTTCAATATTTCTTTCTTGAAGCTTTTTAATTTCTTCTACTAAATCCGTTTGGATAACAGGAATATAGAATAGGGCTCCTTGACTGGACTGAATCGTTTTTGGATTGTAGATATCGGCACAACCCTTTGACATATAAATGCAGTCAATGCCAAAAGAATGAGCGGTTCTTAAAATCGTACCTACATTTCCTGGATCTTGTACATTATCTAGTAATAGAATACTATTTTCTTTTTCTGGTTTTAAGTTTAATTTTTTACATACACCAATCATTTTAGAATTTGAATTCTGGTTTGACAATTTGTTTAATACTTGTTGCGTTACGGTTTCATAGTTAAACTCTATTGGACATTCGAGTCCTTCAAGGATAAATAATTCTTGTAGAGCATTTGCGTTAAATTCTTCTTTAACCATATGTTCGCCTTCGACGAGAAATAGATTTGTCTTATCTCTTTCTTTTTTTTGAATCAGTTTGGCGTATTCTTTTATTTTTTTATTGTTTACAGATTGAA
>NZ_DBMEXE010000195.1:0-3057 GCF_056804935.1 Holdemanella sp.
ATCTAATAAGCTTGGCAAAATACTTGTACGAATATAGCGACGCTCTTCACTCATAGGACTAGCTAGTTCGATTGCTTCATCATTATTAAAAATCGCATTGTCTTTCTTTTCTGTACTAACCAAAGTATATGTTAAACAATCTTGTAAGCCTTGAGCACATAAGAATTGACGTGCCTGACGAGTCAATTGTTGTTTATACGTTAATTTACCTTCTGTCATAGGCATAACTGGAAGCGTACTAGGCAAACGATCATAACCTAACATACGAATAACCTCTTCGCTTAGATCGGCCATACCTTCCATATCGGTTCTTGAACTTGGAATGTGGCAAGTAATCAAATCATTAGTTACTTCAGGTTCAAAGTCTAAACGTGCAAATACATCGACAACTTCATCTAAGTTAAAGTCAGTACCTAAACGATTATTAATAGCTTCTAAAGTACAAGAAATTGATTTTGGTTCATAAGGAACTTGTCCATATTGAACTGTTTCTTCAATACCTGTCGCATCCGCATATTCAATCAACAATTGAACGGCACGATCCAATGCTTTTTTACTAGCTAATGGCTCAATTCCCTTTTGGTAGCGAACACTTGCTTCTGTAGAAAGATTTAAACGGCGTGCTGTATTACGAATCGCAACATGATCAAAAATAGCACATTCAATAATAATTGAATCCGTTGTATCTAAAATCTTAGAATCATCTCCACCCATAACACCGGCAATACCGATTGGTTTACCTTGATTTGTGATGACGATATCTTCTGGTTGTAATTTATAAGTCATACCATCTAAGGCTGTATATTCTTCATCAAAGCCATCGGCTACGACAATACTTTGACTTGGCAAAGATTTCGCATCATAAAAGTGCATTGGCTGCCCTGTTTCTAACATAACGATATTTGAAATATCGACAATATTATTGATTGATTTTACACCACTAGCTGCCAATAATTCTTTCATCCATTTTGGACTTTCTTTGATAGTTAAGTGGTTGATCACTTTTCCATAGAATAATGGACATTTTGATGTTGTACTTTCAACATGCAACTGACTTGATGTACCTACATCACTTGCACCTTCATATTTTGGAAGTTTAACTTCACGATTTAAGATGGCACCCGCTTCTTTTGCCATATTAAATGCAGCTAAACAATCATTACGATTTGGCGTTAAACCTATATCTAACACTTCATCATCTAAACCTAAATAGCCAAGTGGATCTGTATTTCCTACAGGCGCATCCGCAGGTAATACTTCAATACCACTCTTTTGATCATCATCTAAACTAGCTGGATCTACCCCTAGTTCAAGCAACGAACAAATCATACCATTACTTTCAACCCCACGAATCACACCATTCTTGATTTCTCCACCAGGTAAAACAGCACCTGGTAGTGCAACAATTACATTTTGTCCTGCAGCCACATTGGGTGCACCACACACAATATTGACAACTTCATTTCCTACATTGACAGTTGTACAGTGCAAGTGATCACTATCTGGATGTTCTGTACAAGTTTCAACGTGACCAATCACTAAGTTTGTTCCTTGCGATAAATGTTCAATACCTTCTACTTCAAAACCCGCATCGGTAATGCGTTTGGCCATTTCTTCAATAGAAAGATCTTGTACATCCATAAATTGATTAAACCATTTTCTTGAAATACGCATACTTAAATCCTCCTACTCATAACGTTTGAATGTAGAATTGAAACGTTTATCATTTGTATAGAAATGACGAATATCATCAATGCCATACTTCAACATCGCAACACGCTCAATACCTACACCGAACGCAAAACCACTACATTTTTCTGGATCATAACCAGCCATCTTTAATACGTTTGGATGCACTTCTCCAGCGCCTAGAATTTCAATCCATCCAGTACCTTTACATGTTGGACATCCTTTTCCGTTACAAATGTGACAAGAAACATCGACTTCTACACTTGGTTCTGTAAATGGGAAATAGCTTGGTCTAAAACGAATCTGACGGTCTTGACCAAATAATTTTTTTGCCATGAATTCCAAAGTTCCTTTTAAGTCCGCTAAAGTGACCTTTTCACCAATAACCAATCCTTCCATCTGCATGAACTGGTGAGAGTGAGTCGTATCATCATCATCACGACGGTATACCTTACCTGGACATACAACCTTAATTGGAAGATTTGGTGCACTTTCTTCTAACACAACCATCTGAATCGCTGTTGTATGTGTTCTTAATAGACGATTTGGATCAATATATAAAGAGTCCTGCATATCACGTGCTGGGTGATCCTTAGGAATATTGGCTCTCTCAAAACAATATTCATCATCGACAATGTCGTCACCTTCAATAACCTGATATCCTAAACCAATGAATAAATCTTCTAATTCCTGACGCACTAAATTTAATGGGTGTGCATTACCTAGTTCTGGTTTACGCCCTGGCAAAGTGATATCGATCTTTTCGGATTCGATCTTTTTTTGCATTTCTAAAGCTGCCAATTGTTCTTTCTTTTCTTCAATCATCTTAGAAAGATCTTGTTTCAACTGGTTGACCTTTTGTCCAAAGATAGGTTTTTCTTCTTTCGACAAATCTTTCATACCCTTCATCAACTCTTGAACAGGTCCTTTTTTACCCAGATACAAGACACGTAAATCATTCAACGAAGATGAATCTTTGACATCTTGAATTTTTTGTGTAGCTTCCTGCAAAAGCTCTTCAATTGTTTTCATGTTGTTCTTCCTTTCCCTAAAAACAAAAAAAGACGACGCAAGAACGACTACTGCCGCGTTACCATCTTGCTTCGTCTTGATAGACACACTTAATTAACCATGATAACCGTGTGAAACGGAAGAGGTTTTAACTCTTGCTCAAAGGTGAATTCACTATCCCTACTCATATAAACCTTTCACCAATTGGTTTACTCTCTGATCTAAGCGTTCAATAGTTACTATGTCTTCTCATTGCTTTAACATTTCAAATTATATCGAAGTCCATGTTTTTTTTCAAGCCGAAGTATGGTAATATTTTTTTATGATTCAATCTGTAAACAATAAAAAAATAAAAGA
>NZ_DBMEXE010000196.1:0-3038 GCF_056804935.1 Holdemanella sp.
TGAGCCCAATATCAGCTATAAAACGTTTTGGGGTATATGCCGCCCCTTAAATTCTTGGAGAGCAAATTCACCTAACCCCATCCAAATTTATTGCGCCAAAACAAATTCATTTAAAGCATCAATCGTTTTAGTATATTGCTCTTTGACTGCACCAAACTGTTGTAAACCTAATTCCAAGTTTCCTGCACGCAAACTCTCTGTAATTTCAAAACTAGGCTTATACAAATGATCAAAGCCTAAGTTCATGCATACTCCTTTTAAAGTATGAGCGGCTCTAAAAGCCAATTCCACTTGTTTTTCATTCAAAGCCATTTCTAATTCTTGAAAACTAGTATCATCTTTAAATTTCAAAGCGAACTTTTCAATCATTTTAGCACTTGGCAAACGCTTAATAACATCTTGATAGTTTGCTCCCATTTTTACATAACATTCTTCGATTGTCATTCTATTTTTCCTCTCTAAAATATAACTGAATATTAAATTAACATTTTAATTAAAGCTTTTTTAAATCATATATATTCTATAATCTAACCAAATAAAATGCAATATAAAAAGGAAGCAAAAAGCTCCCTAAATGATTAGTTCTTTAATGCTTGTAATGGTGCAGGAATTCTTCCTCCACGATTGATCATGACATCATTTGAAATCTGAGAAATTGGCATTACTGGACCTGCGCCTAATAAACCACCAAAGTCTAGTTCATCACCAACATCTTTTCCAATCGCAGGAATCACACGTACGGCTGTCGTCTTTGTATTAACCATACCGATTGCAGCTTCATCCGCAATAATTCCTGAAATAACACTTGCACTTGTTTCTCCTGGAATTACGATCATATCCAATCCAACACTACATACTGCAGTCATTGCTTCTAATTTTTCTAATTTTAATGCACCTGTTCTTGCCGCATGAATCATACCTGCATCTTCACTTACAGGAATAAAAGCACCAGATAATCCACCAACATTACTTGTTGCCATAACGCCACCTTTTTTAACAGCATCATTCAACATGGCTAAACAAGCCGTTGTTCCATAAGCACCACATGTTTCCAATCCCATTTCCTCTAGAATATAGGCAACACTATCACCAATAGCTGGAGTTGGAGCTAAAGACAAGTCCACAATTCCAAATGGAACACCCAGTTTTTCACTTGCAACAGTTCCAACCAACTGTCCCATACGCGTAATCTTGAAGGCTGTGCGCTTAATTAGATCTGCAATCTGATCCATACGCAATGATTTATCGGCTTTACTTAATACAGCACGCACAACACCTGGTCCAGATACACCCACATTAATTACACAATCGGCTTCACCTACACCATGGAAGGCACCCGCCATAAATGGATTGTCTTCAGGTGCATTACAGAATACGACAAGTTTAGCAGCTCCTAAACAATTGTCATCCTTTGTATATTCAGCACAACGCTTCACAATACGCCCCATCTGCGCAACGGCATCCATATTGATACCTGCTTTTGTACTACCTACATTGACACTAGCACACACATGCTGCGTCTTTGCCAAGGCTTCAGGAATGGATTCAATCAATTCATTATCCCCTGCTGCATATCCTTTTTGTACTAGTGCAGAATATCCACCAATAAAATCAACCCCTAATTTTTGAGCACAACGCTCTAAAGTTAATGCGTATTCAACTGGATTTCCCCCTGAACAAGCCACTAACATCGCAATTGGGGTTACACTAATTCGTTTATTTACAACGGGAATACCATAAATCTTACTAAAATCGTTTCCAACTTTTACTAAGTCTTTGGCTAAGCGGCAAATCTTTTCTTCTACTTTTTGACATGACACATGAATGTCTGGATCCATACAATCCAATAAACTAATACCCATTGTGATCGTACGAATATCCAAATATTCTTCGTCAATCATCTTTATTGTTTCTAAAATTTCATTTGTCTGCATAGGAATACCTCATTAAATTTTGTGCATAGAATTGAAAATATCCTGATGCATACAACGAATGACTAGATTCTTTTCTTTTCCCAAGTTTTCCATTTTTTCCGCAAATTCATTTAATGGAATGCTCATTTCATCAATTGCAACCATCATAGTCATAGTAAACATAGAATCTACGATTGTTTGAGTTACATCCAATACATTTAGATTGTAGTTTGCGCATTCATTGGCAATCATAGCCAAGATTCCTACTTTGTCTTTTCCAATTACACTAATAACAGCCTTCATCATCTTTCTCCTTAAAATTTGATTTCGCATTTTTCAAAGCGTATAAGCTCATATGGTTCATATGCACTCTGGATTCCTTGCACATTCACATCATATTCACTTGGCATAAAGGATACCTCATTTTGTTGATTTAGACAATCCTTAATACTTTGGCTTTGTTCTTTTGTCAAAGTATGTGACTTCTTGAAACAAATGTCATTTGCCTTATCAACCAATACAATTTCTACATCTAGACAATCACTTTTAAACAAATGCTCTTTCCAATCACACTCTTGAACATTGAAATAAAAATCACTGGAATCAATATCGCCACCTTCAAGCACAAATACGGCAATATCGTTTGTGTAACAAAAGTGAAGATCGATACCACTATTCAACATATCAATTTCCTCCTGTGTCCAATCTTCGTCTTTTATTACTAACATAAAACGGTTTTCTACATAGTCCATAATGGCACCAAAATCGATGTCATACGCAAATTTTTCTTTTTTATTCATACCACCATTATAAAGATTATCTTAAGAAAAAGCGAATCAATTTCTCATTCAATTTTGTATAAGGCTGATAACGCATAGGTAAATCAATGATTCTTTTTTTATCCACAATACTCTTTGTATGACTAAACGTATCAAAACCACGCTTTCCATGGTATGAACCCATCCCACTTTCGCCAACACCACCAAAGCCCATATTACTAGTAGCTAAATGAATCACAACATCGTTGATGCAGCCACCGCCAAAGGATACTTCACTCGTTACTTTCTTAGATACCTGTTTATTATTTGTGAAAATATATAAAGCTAGTGGGCTAGGCATAGAATT
>NZ_DBMEXE010000197.1:0-3033 GCF_056804935.1 Holdemanella sp.
CCAGATGTGAATACAGATAACACTCCAATCAAGGCTGGTTCTACACCATATGTAGACATTCCCAACAATACAGTTAGAGCATCAATGATCATTACTGAATTTCCTGAAGAAATATGAGTATACTTATGAATCAACAAGGCTGGAATATCCATACCTCCAGTACTTGCGTTCACTCTAAAGCATAGACCTAAGCCAATTCCCGAAATCAACCCACAATAAATACTTGCCAACATGGGTTGCATGACAAATGTGTCTTTGGGAAATAAAGTTGTCACATATGTTAGTAATGAGACAAAAAATGAATAACTAAATGTTGAAATCAATGATTTCAGTGCAAATGCCTTCCCCAAAAAAATTGCACCAACAACGTAGAGTCCAATCATCAATATGTTGATCAGCCATACGGATGATACAAATGGTAATAATGGTTTTAATGCCACGGCAACACCGGCTACGCCTCCGGTTAATGTATTATTTGGTAAAACAAAAAAAGCAACTGATATTGCTACCATAAAGTTTCCTAATAAAACAACCAATACATCTTTTACATAATTTGTTTTTTTCATATAAACCTCCCCAAACGCCACCTATATTCTACCAAAAAAGACCTCTTGATGAAACAAAAGAAAAAAGCTGGAAATCCAGCTTATCTTTACAACATTTCTTTTGCGGTTTGTGTAATCAAATCAAATAATTTAATCACTTCTGATTGTCTTTCATAACCAATTTTATCGAATAACTCATCGACGATTTTTAATATTTTCTCATGTTGAGTTTTATAAATTTTAAGCATCGAATCATTTAATGTGATATAGATTTTACGAGTATCCTGTTCACTACGAATACGTGTAATCAATTCCTTTTTTTCCATACTTGTAAGCGTACGATTCATCTGCGATTTTTGCATGCGCATATAGTTGCATAAATCCGTTGCGGTTACATTTATATCTTGATTTTGATATAAATAACGACAAATCATCGACTCATTGTAAGGAAGATCTGGAGTAATTCTCTCATTATTAATAACGGTTGTCATTTGAAGCCACGCTTCTAATACTTGTTCATTCTGTTTCATAGCTTTATTCTAGCACAGAAATTGTGTATTTCGCATCATAATTTTGATTCACACAAACCGTTACCTTTTTATTCTTTAAATCATATACACAAGACCATTGTGTCTTTGAGATTTTTCCCTGATTATTCTTATGTGCATCTTGTGAACAATCAGATAGAAGCTGCATAGCCTCACGATTGGATAGTTTTCCATTTGTGGAACTTAATTTTTCATCAATAATTTGGTAGCGGTCTTGGCCAAAATTAAATTCTGCATCTGGTTGCGTCAACAAGAAATTTGTAGCACACTGGTAATTCTTATCCGGATATACAACCTTCATTTCATTATCCACATATTCTACGACAACACTCTTTCCAGAAGCATCACAAATTTGGAAGTGATAACAACTATTCGCAC
Source organism: Holdemanella sp. (assembly GCF_056804935.1). Taxonomy (NCBI): domain Bacteria; kingdom Bacillati; phylum Bacillota; class Erysipelotrichia; order Erysipelotrichales; family Erysipelotrichaceae; genus Holdemanella; species Holdemanella sp. The sequence goes on from NZ_DBMEXE010000197.1 coordinate 1,472, forward strand.
TTGAATGCATGTCATAAGAAGATAATAATTCTAACGCTTCATCCACATTTTTTGCCTTATCTAACATCATTCGAATGGCTGTTGTTGTTGTGATATCCACCTTTTTTGTATTCTGATTTGTTGGTTTTGTATCAATCAACAATACACCAACCGCTAATCCTTTTTCATTCATTCCATCTAATGGTGCATAAGGTGCTGCCAAAGTCACTAATGAATCCTTTAATGTATCAGGTAAATATTTTTCATTATATCCTACAAAGCCTAAATTCACCATAGATACAGAGGCATAACCATTTTTAGGTTTCGTCTTCACTAATACACTTGGCGAATAATCCATATCAAAGTTGCGTCCAAACAGATATCCTGAATCTTTATTTTGTGCAATAAATGTAGAACAACCTAAATCTGGAATCTTAATACTTAATGGTAACCCCTTCATTACATGATTCACCACAAATTCAACAAGCTCTTTATCATTGCTTGCACCTTTTTCTAAAAACTCATCCAATCCATAATCCGCACTATAATCCATTGTATACATTGGATAAGCATCGATTTTTTTTAATGATTTTAATGAGCTATATTCATTGTGAAACAAACAAACAATTCCTATTCCACAAATCAATAATAAACATAATATAGTAATTCCTATTTTCTTTAATAATTTCATACATACTCCTTTAGTTCATTTAGTGAACTATTAAAGTATACAATATTAGTTTACATTGTCAACCATAAAAAATAGAGATGAATTAATCATCTCTACGTCCTAATAATCGTAAAATGTATAAGAAGATATTCAAGAAATCTAAATAAAGCTGTAACGCCATATAAATCGATATCTTTTCATCTTCATACCCATTCAACATATAATTCATTTTTTGTATGTCCCAAGCTGTAAGTCCGGTAAATAATAATAGGCCAATCACGCTCCATAAGCGTACATCCATGCTAACTCTAAATAGCATGAAAAAAAATTGACTAAAAATCATCGCAATCAAACCAATCAAACAAATGTTTCCCACTTTACTAAGATCCATTTTAGTCGTCTTTCCAATAATGGCTAAACATGCAAAGTAGATAGCGCTAATGCCAAAGGCAGCTGCAATCTGTCCAGCACTATATACATAAGCCAATGATGTCATATTGATTCCCATTGTAAGTGAATACACAATAAACATCATCTTCATCGTAGAAGCTGGTGTATTACGTGATAATTGACGTCCCATTGAAATCGTTAACGAAATTTGTACTATGAATAATAATAGTGAAATCATGGGAATCTGAATAATAAGCATGAATATGCCAGAAGCATACAACAAAGCCGAAGTGATTGCCGTAATTCCAAGTCCTACCATCATCCAACTGTATACTTTATATAATGAATTTGTACTTACTGAGTTTGAATAATTGTTTGTATACATAAATATATTTACCTCCTATTTTTAGAGTATTTTATGTTTTTTACATATACATTACAATGTACAACTTAGACAAAATGACTATTCAATTAACCAAGTCTTCAAAATTTAACCTTTAAAAGTAGCTTAAGATACCAAGTT
>NZ_DBMEXE010000198.1:0-3029 GCF_056804935.1 Holdemanella sp.
TGTTACGAGTATCTTGTACTTTATTGTCTCTAAAATAAAACAGTTGATAATCGGTGATTGATTATCAACTATAAGCACGACTGCCTGTCGTACAGAAAAGGCTACACAATGTGTAACCTTAGTTTTCAATAAATTCAAATTCAAAGCCTAATAAACGTACTGTATCTCCATCTTGACATCCAGCCTCTCTTAAAGCTGTATCAATTCCAAGATAACGCATTTTATTGGCAAATAGATAGAAGTCTTCTTCTGTATTCAACTTATTGATGTCAAATACACGCTCAAGTCTAGGACCTGAAACATTCCATACGCCATCATCTTCTTTTTCAATAATGATGTCTTTCTTCTTCTCTTCAAATGTATACATAACACCTGTTTCACCCGTATCTTCCGTAATTGGGAATACTGGTGTTGTCGCAAGAAGATCGGCTGCTTTTCTTAGTACCGGGTCTAAGCCTTCATGAATAATCGTTGTTGTTTCATATACTGGGATATCTGGATATTTTTCTTTAAAACGGCGAACATTTTCTTCGGCATTTTCCATATCCATTTTATTTGCAACAACAATTTGTGGTCTTTCCAATAAACGAATTTGGTAAGATTTCAACTCATTATTAATGACTTCATAATCATTTAATGGATCTCTTCCATCTTCTGCACCCATATCAATAACGTGAATAATAACACGACATCTTTCAATGTGACGCAAGAACTGGTGACCTAAACCTTTACCATCACTTGCTCCTTCAATAAGTCCTGGTAAATCGGCTAGTACAAAACTTCTTCCATCTCCGGTTTGTACAACCCCAACATTTGGTGTGATTGTCGTAAATGGATAATCTCCAATTTCTGGACGCGCTTTACTAACAGCATCTAGGAATGTGGATTTTCCTACGCTAGGGAATCCTACCAATCCAACATCGGCAAGTACTCTAAGTTCTACAATACAATCAAATTCTTCACCCAATATACCTTGTTCTGCATATTTAGGTGCCGTATTGTGGCTTGATCTAAAATGCCAGTTACCACGACCTCCACGACCGCCATGTGCTACAACTTGGCGTTGATGTGGTTTTGTCAAGTCAGCAAGTACTTGATTATTATCACTTCTCTTTACAATCGTTCCTAATGGAACTTTTACTACTTTATGTTCTCCATTGGCTCCATGCATCTTTTTATTTTTACCTTTTTCACCCGGAGTAGCGATCACCTTACGGTGATAACGTAAATCTAAAAGTGTTGTCATTCCTGGATCGGCTTCAAAAATGACATCTCCACCGTTACCTCCATCGCCTCCAAAAGGTCCACCATAGGCAACATATTTCTCATGGCGAAAACTTACTAAACCATCTCCACCTTTACCTGCTTTTATATGAACTTTGACCTGATCTACAAACATATATACCCTCCTTTCTTTCTCATTAAAAAAGATCCCAGCAACGGGATCTTAAATTTCACACTTGTTAAGCTTGTGGATAAACAGAAACTTTCTTTTTATCTTTACCAAGACGTTCGTATTTAACAACACCGTTAACTAATGCGAACAATGTATCATCAGCACCACGTCCTACGTTAGTTCCTGGATGAATTTTTGTTCCACGTTGACGATAAATAATGCTTCCAGCGTGACAAGATTGTCCATCAGCTAATTTAGCTCCTAAACGTTTTGAGTGAGAATCACGACCGTTCTTTGTAGAACCAACTCCCTTTTTAGAAGCGAATAACTGTAAGTCTAATTTTAATAACATTTTTTACACCTCCTGTACTTGTATGTATTTAGGATAACTCTCTTCAATACTTTGAAACTGAACCAATAGCGTATTCAATATGATTTGTAGTTCAGCACATTCCGTATTGTTTATTTTTAATTCAACATCCCCTGCATCTACTTTATAAGAAATGAAACTTAAATAGCCAAGCTGTGCGATTGCGTTAATACCACCAATAATAATGGTACTGGCTGCAGAACAGACGATATCTTTTCCATACTGATCATACTCAGCATGTCCATGCATAGAGATCAATGAAATCCCATGTTCATCTCTAGCAATTTTAATTTTAATCATAATTAAGCTTCGATAGCTTCAATTTTTACACGAGTGTAAGGTTGACGGTGTCCTTGTTTACGACGTGTTGAAGATTTTTTGGCTTTATATTTCACGATAGTGATTTTCTTTCCTTTGCCTTGTTTTTCAACAACACCAGTTACCTTTGCACCTTCTACGAATGGTTTACCAAATTTTCCATCAGCGTATAATACTTTGTCAAATGTAACTGTGTCTCCTTCGTTAGCTTCTAATTTTTCAACGAAGATAACAGCATCCTTTTCAACACGGATCTGTTTTCCACCAGTTTCGATAATTGCGTACATGTGTGCACCTCCTATTCATTCTTTTTTCACATTTAGCTTGATACTCGCCATCAAGGTGTGAAATTTCAACTTAAAACCTTTTCTGGGCGGTTGCAAGTCCATACACGGAGTTTGCAACATTGATATTTTAAAGGATATAAAGCAATACGTCAAGTTAAAATTCTATTTTTTAGCTCTATGTTTTATACCGATAAACTGGAAATTAGCGATTTCTTTTTCCGGTATTCTCTGTCCCACGGATTTCCTCATGATAGAAATAATCTACGATCACAGGATGCCCCTGTGGGACTCTGCCATAAGGCATTTCATTATCCACAAAGGCACAATCATACTTCTTAGCCATTTTCTCAGCTTTTACTTCAAGTGCTTCAAAGTAGCTGCGGTTATGCTTGTTATAGATCTCATCGTAAAGTGGTACAAGATCAGGATGTTTTCTGGCAATATAATCCATAATTGTCTTTTTGAAACCGCCTCGAAGATTGAGATTTTCGAGCCAGAACAGATCGCACTGATCCTTTACCTGCTCAAAGATTGCTTCAAAATCCGTGATACCGGGGAATACCGGGGATACGAAACAGACTGTACGGATACCTGCTTCATATACCTGCTTCATAGCAGCGATACGCCGCTCAATGCTCGAAGCAGAGTCCATATCGTT
>NZ_DBMEXE010000199.1:0-1119 GCF_056804935.1 Holdemanella sp.
CAGGTTGACCAGCAAGTTCAGCTGCTTGGTAGTTTTCAGGGAAAGTAACTTCAACGTCTTTTTCTTCACCTTTCTTAACTCCAACTAATTGTTCTTCGAAACCTGGAATGAATGATCCTGAACCAAGTTCTAATGGATAGTTTTCTCCAGATCCACCTTCGAATGCTACACCATCTTTTGTTCCAACGAAATCGATAACCACTTGATCACCTAATTGAGCAGCATCGTCATCTTCACGAACAACCCAGTCAGCATAACGATCTTGAACACGTTTAACTTCGTTTTCAACATCTTCTTCTGTAACTTCTACATCCGCTTTTTTGATATCTAATCCTTTGTATTCACCTAAAGTTACTTCAGGAAGTACTGTACATGTAAATACTAATACGGCTTTTTCATCATCAACTTCTTTAACATCTAAAGTAGGACGAGCTACTAAATCGATGTTGTGTTCTTTGATTCCTTCTGATAATGCTTCATTAGCTACTTCTTCACTAGCCATATCATATAATGCTTTTGAAGAAAGTTGTTTTTTAACTAAAGCATCAGGAATTTGTCCTTGACGGAATCCTTTCAAATTCATGTGAGATTTAGCATAGTTTAATGCTTTTTTCTGTGCTTTTTTCCAAGCTTCACCTTCTACTGTTACTTCTAATTCACCAGTAGAATTTTCTTTCAAAGTCCAAGTACTAGTCATTGTTTTCTCCTCGCTTTTCAATGGATAACTCAATATCCTCAATTCTTTCAAGACCTTGTTTTTTGACAAAACCAGGCCATTCATCGGATTTCTGCATTGCATCATACACAAGTCTACAAATACCTTTCGCAAGCTGGTAAGAATCTTTGTCTTCTTGATCGAATGGTCTTTCATATAAAACTAACTGCATCAAAAGTGACATACAAAATTGAATCATAGTAGGATCCTCATTTGTAAACCAACTTTCGAATAATGAGCTAGCCTCATTGATTGACTGATCTTGCTCCATAGGTAAAATAGCACTTGGTATAAACGTAATGTTCAACCCGGATTTTATCAAATCAAACGGATCATCAATTTTCTGCTCCATTAAAGCTTCAATCAATGTACCCTTATATTCATCAGGTAAATCTGAATCTAGT
>NZ_DBMEXE010000199.1:1129-2998 GCF_056804935.1 Holdemanella sp.
AACTTCATCATGACACATTCTTAGATTCGTGTTTTCTAAAATAGAAATCGCATAGATTTTTTGTTCTAGAGTACCATGAACATAATCCTGTAACTTGCTGAAATCCATACTCTTACTCTTTTGTTCCAAATAAGGTTTACATTCAGACTTATAATATTCCAATAACTCCAATGCATCTTCTGGAACATAAGGCATGTTCAGTTCCTGACAAATCAATTCGTACGCCTGGGCATAACTTTTTTCATCTATCTCTTTTTTTATTTCTTCGATTAAAGAATGATAATATGCGTTCACTTATACCTCCATGCGAAACATTAGTATTCTACCATAAATATCGATAATAATCAATTCTACGCATTTCTAAAATACAGAATCCGTAGAATGTCATTTAAAGAAAAAAACTCTCCTTTTACAGAGAATTTGTTTTCCTACTTTTTTCTAATTCATTTAACTTCTTGAATTCAGCTAAAATACAAATAACCGATACTACAAAGGCTACAAAATCCGCAATGGGAGCCGCGTATAAGATTCCATTCAATCCAAAAAATTTAGGTAAGATCAAAACAAACGGAATCAAGAACAACACCTGTCTTGTCATCGACAAAAACATTCCTAAATATGCTTTTTTAATTGACGAAAAGAAGCTAGACGATAACATCTGTACTCCATCAACACATACTAGCATTAGATAGATTTGCATAAACATTGTCGCAAATTCAAAATAGTTCGCATCCCCTGATCCAAATATTGATAATACAGTACTTGTGCAGAATTGAAATAAGGCCCAACCAATAAATGAAACAACCAAATTTGCACTTATCGCAAGCTTGAACGTCTTTTTAACACGCTCATATTTTTGCGCTCCATAATTAAATCCAATGATTGGCTGCATACCTTGCGAAATACCAATAATAATAGCTAATAATATCGCATTGGTTTTCATCACAATGCCACATGCAGCTAAAGGAATATCACTACCGAACTTAGTAAACTGTCCATAATACGTCAATGAATTATTTAATACGATTTGCACAAACAAAATCGCAATCTGATTTAGTGAAGCACTCATTCCAATGGTTGCCATTTCCTTTGTATCCTTCAAAGAAATACGTAAACTCTTTTTATTAAATTCAATATGTTGAAAACTCTTAATATACCAGGCAGCAATAAAAAATGAAATCACTTGACCAGCTACTGTGGCAATGGCAGCTCCAGCGACACCCATATGAAATACAAAAATAAACAAAGGATCTAATATTGTATTCACAAGAGCTCCCGCAACCATGCATGTCATTGAATATTTTGGTGACCCGTCTGCACGAATCAAGTTACTAATCACATTTGTCGTAATCAAGAATGGAACACCCAAAGTTGTAATTCGTGTATATTCAAGTGCCAAAGGCATAATTGTACTTGTAGCCCCAAACGATTTTAATAGTGGTTCAAGAAATACAAGTACTAAAACAACATAGATTACTGAGCAAAGTACAGACATACTAATACCATTCCCAGCAATACTACTTGATCGTTCTGGCTTCTTTTCACCTAGATATAAACTAAATAAACTTGCTGAACCAATCCCAATCAACAATGCAATCGCAAGTGCAATTGTTGTTAATGGAAACGCCACATTAGTTGCAGCATTTCCTAGAAAACCAACACCTTGACCGATAAAGATTTGATCTACAATGTTGTATAGTGACGATACAAGCATTGAGATAATACTTGGTATCGCAAACTTTTTTAATAATGATGACTCTTTTTCATACCCTAATGGATTTTGCATACTAATCAAATTCCCTCTTTCTAAACTGTGCAATTAACTGCTTATTTACCATTGAATGCTCACGAATGACATTTAACTCATTT
>NZ_DBMEXE010000200.1:0-2934 GCF_056804935.1 Holdemanella sp.
AAGATATTGCGACATACAATGGTATTTCTGTAGGTGATACCATCTCATTAAATGTAGATGATTCTACAACCGTAAATTTTGTCGTAACTGGTTTATATTCTACAACTGCTTCAAGTCCAATGAATACATCAAATACAATTTATACCAGCTATAATGTTGTGAAGAATTTAAGTGAAACCTATAACTTAGATTTAAATGTAAATGGTACATATGTATTTAATACGGTTAAAGATTTTAATAAGTTTAAAAAGGAATGTACTAAAAAGGGATTAAGTGATTCGTATACGGTTACTTCAAGTGATTTACAAGCTTACCAACAAAGTATTGTACCACTACAAAATCTATCTAAATTTGCGACATACTTCTTGATCGTTGTCTTTGTGATTGGAGCTATAGTACTTGTTGTATTAAATATTTTCAGTATTCGCGAAAGAAAACAAGAAATCGGTATTCTTTGTGCACTTGGTATGAATAAAACTAAAATTGTTCTTCAATTCTTTAGTGAGACACTATTTATTGCCTTGTTTGCGTTTATTATAGGTTCTGGTTTAGGCGCCGTCACAAGTGTACCTATCACAAACACTTTATTAGAAAATCAAATTTCTTCTACAAATTCTATGAATGAAACTAAGGAACAAAACTTCTCTAGACAACAAACGCCACCAAACAATGATTCATCTCAACAGCCAGAAATGGATAAATCCAATAATCAACCTCAAGAAAAAAGCTTAGAAAAAGTAACCACGGTTTCGCAAGCTATGAATTTCAATGTACTTCTTGAAGTGGGAGCCATCGCATTTATTCTTGTGGTTATCAGTAATGGTGCTGCCCTACTATGTGTTATGCGATATGATCCATCAAGCATTTTATCCAATAGAGATTAGGGGTGATCGTATGAGTTTATTTGAAATTAAAGATGTTTCTTTTCAGTATGACACAAAGCCTGTATTAAAAGATGTGAATATGGAGTTTGAACCAGGAAAACTCTATGCGATTATTGGTCCTAGTGGAACGGGTAAAACAACATTATTATCTTTAATGAGTGGTTTAACGAATCTAAAAGAGGGTGATATCTTGTTTGAAGGGCAAAGCATTAAAACAATGGATATGTATAAATTTCGTTCTCATCAAATGGCCATGATTTTCCAGAGCTATTACTTATTAAATAAGTTAACAGCACTTGAAAATGTTACTCTATCTATGGATATTGCGAATGTTCATCAAAATGATAAAGAAGTAAGAGCTGTTGAATTATTGGAAAAAGTAGGTTTAGTCCAAGACCAAATTCATCGTCGTATCTTAAAACTTTCGGGTGGTCAGCAACAAAGAGTGGCCATCGCAAGAGCTTTAAGTTATGGTCCAAAAATTATCTTGGCAGATGAGCCAACTGGAAATTTAGATCCAGATACACGGGATGAAATAATGGATATTTTTGATAATTTAAAGCAACAAGGAAAATGCATTATTATTGTCACGCATTCAAAAGAAGTGGTTCAAAGAGCCGATAAAGTATATGCATTATAAGAAAGAAAGCGTAGGAATTTTCCTGCGCATTTACTGTAATATATACTTATTTTCTTCAATCAATTGAATTACTTTTCGTACAAACTGTACACTTACCAAATCATTGACTTTATGACCCGTCGTTTCTAACTCACTAATTTCAATAATAGGTAAAGAATACTTTTCTACATCCTCTTCTTTAATTGGTGTATGGAAAGTATGTCCATAATCCAAATCATAAAACAAGTAATAGTGATATATAGGCTCATCTTTAAGTTCTACATCTCCAAAGTACACAATGGAATAATCATCATCCATATAATGTCCTTCGTAAAAGAATTGTTTCTTGTACTTTTTGTACTCCTCAGTTTCGTAGCTGTAGATTCTTTCAGTCTCATAACCAATGAATTCTTTGTGGATACAAATGGGTGTCAAAATTTGCAACAACATATCTTTCATGCGATACATCTCTAGTTTCTTTTCTCGAGCTCCTTCAATAAATGCAGAATTATCTACATACCGATGACATCTCGAATACGCTCTTTGTTTCCTTTCTTTGTCGCGATAGTTTTTGGCTCGTTTATTCACACTGTACAAACAATCCACTAACATTTGTTTGGTGATAATGTGATTTAAAAGATTATCTCTATATTCTTTTGGTGTTTTCATATTTGTCCTCCATTTTCGTATAATATTCAAATCTATAATTCCTATTTGAGAACAAATACTTGCATATTTATTATATCATTAATAATCACTTTTTAGAGATAAATAATTCTACTGACAATTCTGTACGTTTTGACATTTATGTTTTAAAAATAGCGGACTTGCCGCTATTTTTTTAATACTGATTCAATTGTTTGTAGTAAAGATTGAATTTTAATCGGTTTCGAAACATGTTCACTCATACCTGCATCTAAACAATCTTTACGATCTTCTTCAAAGGCATTGGCCGTTAAGGCAATGATTGGAAGCTTGTTTCGATCATCTGGCAAAGATCGTATGACTTTGCAAGCTTCAAAGCCATTCATTCTTGGCATTTGAATATCCATTAATATGCAGTCGAAACAATCCACCGCATTTTCCTTTACCATCATTACGGCTTCTAATCCATCCTTCGCCCAAGTCACTTTAATCCCTTTGTCTTCAAGTAGTGTTTGCGCAATTTCAGCATTTAAATCATTATCTTCCACAAGAAGAATGTGTTTTCCTGTAAGATCAATTTCTTTATCATTCACTTTTTTGACTTCTTGTTCTTCTATGATATATCGATGAGGAAGATTTACAACGACGGTTGTCCCCTTACCTTCTTCACTTTCGATACTTATAGTTCCATGCATTAGATCTACCAGTTTTTTAACGATTGGCATACCTAGTCCTGTTCCTATTACACCTGATTCACTGGATGTTCTTTGTCTTGTGAAGTTCTCA
>NZ_DBMEXE010000201.1:0-2934 GCF_056804935.1 Holdemanella sp.
ACTATTAAAGTGCATAAAAAAATAAATAATCTTAAATCGCGAAATTTTGAAGATCATTTCATGCGTAATCACTAACTTCCTTTTTGGTGTTTGTATAAAAGTGGTTCGTGGTATATCATTTTGTAGGGGGATACTATGTGGATTTTATATGCGACAGGTTCTGCCTTTTTTGCGGGCATTACTTCTGTACTCGCAAAATGTGGGATTTCAAAAACAGATTCAGATGTGGCAACCGCCATACGTACCATTGTGGTTTTAGTTTTCTCATGGATTCTTGTTCTTTTAACTAGAACTATATCGGGTATTACGGTTATCAGTGGTAAAACTTTGTTGTTTCTAGTTTTGTCTTGAATCGCAACAGGAGCTAGCTGGCTATGTTATTTCAAGGCTTTACAAAATGGGAATGTGAATAAGGTGGTTCCTATTGATAAATCCAGTACAATCTTAACGATTCTTTTGGCTTGTATTTTCTTTCATGAAGGATTGTCTTTGTTTAAACTAGTATGTGTATGTCTGATCGGTTTAGGTACAATGTTGATGATTAACAGAAAAGAGGATGTGAAGTCTAATTCTTTAGATAAAAGCTGGTTGATTTATGCGATTTTATCAGCTGTATTTGCGAGCCTTACATCAATTTTAGGTAAGATTGGTATTTCTGGAATTGATTCTAATTTAGGTACGGCCATTCGTACAAGCGTTGTATTAGTTATGGCTTGGCTTATGGTCTTTGTGAAAAATAAGCAGTCTGAAATAAAATCTATAGATCATAAAGAATTATTATTTATTATCTTATCTGGTTTTGCGACAGGAGCATCTTGGTTATGTTTCTATCGTGCTTTACAAGAAGGGCCAACAAGTGTGGTTGTACCAATTGATAAATTGAGTATATTAGTGACGATTATTTTTTCTCGTGTTGTATTTCATGAAAAGCTATCAAGGAAGGCATTACTAGGTTTAATTTTGATTACAGTGGGTACTGTAATTATGACGATGATATAGGAGATTTTATGTGCAGATATAAGAAGATTGATTTAGAAAATTGGTGTCGTAAAGAGCATTATTTGTATTATACAAACAGTTTAAATGTTGAAGTGAATATGACGGCTAATATTGATGTGAGTGAGTTATTATCTTTTTGTCATACCAATGGATATAAGTTTTATCCGACTTTGATTTATTGTGTGACTAAAGTGTTAAATCGAATTGATAATTTTAAAATGTTTAAAGATAAAAATGGCGATTTATGTGTGTGGGATTCATTGGTTCCAAACTATACGATTTTCCATGAAGAAGATCATACATTTTCGGATTGTTGGACGGATTTTACGGATGATTTTGATTCTTTCTACAAGAATATTACTTATGATATGGAATTAGGTAAAACAAAAAGGGGAATCAAAGTAAAGAAAGGCCAACCTGCAAACTTTTATTGTGTTTCATGTACACCATGGACTGCATTTACAGCGGTTTCAAGTCGTGTGGTCAATGGGGGTGCTGCCTTCTTTCCAATCATCACAGCTGGAAAATATGATGATAATTATCAGATGCCTGTAAATATCACAATTGCGCATGCGGTTGCGGATGGATATCATATTGGCTTGTTTTTTTCTGATTTGCAAAAAGAAGTAAGTTTAAAAAGCTTGAAATCAAACCTTGAATAAAGGCCTTGGATGGGGTGCTCTATTTACTTTTTGGGCAAAGTGTTATAAAATTTTTAATGTAGGTATAAATTGAAAAGGAGATATAAAAATGAATCAATCACCACTTCAAAAAGCTAGATACCAATACAGTCCAAAATTGCCTGGAATGTTAAGAAATGGTATTTCAGAAATCTGTGTTAAGGAAGGAAACGCAACTCAAAGTGTTGCAGACCAAGAAAAAATCGCGGCTTTATTCCCTAACACTTACGGAGAAAAAGAAATCACATTCGAAAAAGGAGAAAATACTTCTGCAGCTAAAAAACAAGTTGTAGGTGTAATCTTATCTGGTGGACAAGCACCTGGTGGACACAATGTTATTTGTGGTCTATACGATGCATTAAAAGCTACTAGTAAAGAAAACGTTCTTTACGGATTTAAAAATGGTCCTATTGGATTATTAGAAGACAACTATGTAGAATTCGATGATGCATATATCGATGCATACAGAAATACGGGTGGATTTGATATTATCGGATCTGGACGTACAAAATTAGAAACTGAAGAACAATTCGCAGTTGCTGCAAAAGTTTGTGAAAAACACGGAATCACTGCTATCGTAATTATCGGTGGTGATGACTCAAATACAAACGCTGCTGTATTAGCTGAATACTTTGCTGCTCACAATACAGGTGTTCAAGTTATCGGTTGTCCAAAAACTATCGATGGTGACTTGAAAAACGAAGACATCGAATGTTCATTTGGATTCGATACTGCAACTAAAACATATAGTGAATTAATCGGAAACATCGAACGTGATGCAAACTCTGCTAAAAAATACTGGCACTTTGTAAAAGTTATGGGACGTAGTGCAAGTCACGTAGCTTTGGAATGTGCTTTAGAAACTCAACCAAACATTTGTTTAATTTCAGAAGAAGTTGCTGCTAAAAAACAATCTTTATCTGAAATCGCTGACTACATTGCAGATGCTGTTGAAAAACGTTCTGCAAATGGAAACAACTTCGGTGTTGCAATCATCCCTGAAGGTGTAGTTGAATTTGTTCCAGAATTTAAAGCATTGATTGCTGAAATCAACGAATTATTAGCTGGAAACAAAACAGAAGAATTTAACGCATTAGGTAGCTGGGAAGAAAAATATGCATTCATTGAAAAAGGTTTAACTGCTGAATCAATGGCTGTATTCGCAATCTTACCTCAAACTATCCAACAACAATTATTCTTAGAAAGAGATCCACACGGAAACGTACAGGTATCTTTAATTGAATCAGAAAAATTG
>NZ_DBMEXE010000202.1:0-2927 GCF_056804935.1 Holdemanella sp.
ACATGTTTCATTACCTCACTTACAGGTAAATTGTACAAGCCTATTTGACATTAATGATGTCTATATCCCATTTTATTAAATGTGACTTTATCAAAAAATTAAAAATGAAGAAATGGTAGAACATAAAATCATCAATGATCATGTTCAACAGACCACTTTTAGTAATAATATCACAGTTGAAATCAACACAAAGGAGAACACGTATAGAATTGTATGAAAAGATTAGGATTAATATTACTAATGTTACTAACAGGTTGTACACAAGCACAGCCGGAACTTAGAGAAACTAAAGAAGTTCAAACATCAATCCCTTATTCAGATGAGGAATTGATTGAAAGTGCAAATGATCAAATTGAGGATGAAGCATATTATGTGGATTCAATCACTCAACAGTCGGATACAGAAGTGTGGTTTTCATTAAAGAATAAAGATTTAAACAAGCAATATGTTTTCAAATATAAAGGTAATGAGTTAATTCCTGACAGATTAGTAGATAATGTAGATTAAATGTATTGACTCAATATTTGAGATAACGTAAACTTGATTTAGTGATCGTTCTGTAGAAACTTGCGAAGCCTACAGGCGGGGAAGAACCTGCGGGTCTCTTCCTCTTTTTTTATGAATTGTGTAAATTGGTTAGATTTTATTAAAAAATAATTTCGTTTTATTGACTGAATCTTGTGAAATAAAATATACTATTAACAAATGGATATGGAGAAATAATATGTTTAAAAAAGGGAAAAGATTAGCTGCGTTATGCACAGTCATTTTTGTGGTTTTATCTATATGCATGCCTTGTTTGGCGGATGAAGCAGAAAAGACCATTCGTGTGGGATCTTTTGAAGATACATTTAATTATGTGGATGATCATGGTGTTAGGCGTGGTTATGGTTATGAGTTAATGCAGGCTTTGGCTGGGTATACGGGTTGGAAGTTTGAGTATGTGAAGTGTGATTGGTCGAACTGTTTTGATAAGCTTGAAAATGGTGAGATTGATATCATGGGTGATATTTCGTATACGGATGATCGTGCTAAAGAAATGTTATTTTCTGAGGAAACGATGGGTGAAGAAAAGTATGTTTTGTATGCGAATTTATCGGATACGGATATTTTGTCTTCGGATTATAAGTCTTTGGATGGTAAGCGTATTGGTGTGCTTAAAGGTACTGAGCCTGAATATATGCTTACAGAATGGGAGCATAAGTATGGTATTCATACTGAGCATGTGAATGTAAGTGGCAATGAGGATGTTAAAAAGAAATTAGCGAATAATGAGATTGATTGTTTTGTGTCTTTAGAAGAGTCAATTTGGTCTGAAAGAGGGATTTCTAGTGTAACTACAATTGGAAAGTCTGATATATATTTTGCGATCAATAAAGAGCGTAGTGATATTAAACAAGAATTGAATCATGCGATGCGCCAGTTGGATAGTGATAGTCCTTTTTTCAAGGCGGATTTGTATAAGAAATATTTTACTTTGGATTATACGCAAATTTTAACAGGTGTTGAAAAGTCATGGTTAGAAGAGCATGGTGGTATTCGAATTGGTTTTTTAAATAATGATCCTGTTGTGTTTTCAATGGACAAAAAGAGTGGAGAGATTCGTGGTTCACTGCCTGAATATATTTCGTATGCCAAAGATTGTTTGGGAAATCATACATTGAAATTTGATATACAGGCTTTTGATGATTATGACAAAATGATTGAGGCTTTACAGAATAAAGAGATTGATGTGATTTATTATGTGAGTCGAAATTCAAATGTTGCCGAAAAGAAGGGGTATGCACTTTCGAATACGGCTTGGACGTATAATTTGATTGCCGTTACAAACAAGGAAGATTTTAATGAGAACGATTCATATGTGGTAGCTGTACCGAAAAACAAGGTGGCTTTAAAACAACATATTGCGTATAACTATCCGTATTGGAAACTCGTGGATTGTGATTCGATTGAGGATGAGGCGAATATGGTTGTTGATGGTAAAGTGGATTGTTTTATCAAGGGATCGAGTCAGGTATTGAAATTTGATGGTAATAAGAATTTTAAAATTATTTCTTTGACAAAGACAATGGAGGCTTGTTTTGGGGTTAAAGATGGGCAGGCAACACTATTATCCATATTAAATAAGACGATAAAGGCTATGCCTTCGGATATGTTGACAAGTGCGATTGTGATGTATGATAGTACGGCTTATAAAATGACTTTTTATGGTTTTTTAAAAGATCATTTGACCGTTGTTCTTATTTTAGGCTTTAGTATTATTATTGTAATTCTTCTACTTTTAAGAAAGGCAAGACGAGCAGAGGCGAGTGCTAAGGAGGCAAATCTTGCCAAAACGCAATTTCTGCATAATGTATCGCATGATATTCGTACGCCTATGAATGCGATTTTGGGCTATTCTGAACTTATGAAGAATGAGTTGAACGATAATGATTTGCCTAAGGTTTTAGAACATTTAAATAAACTTCAAAAGGCGGGTAATATTCTTTTATCAATTATTAATAACGTATTAGATATGGCACGCATAGAAAGTGGTCATATGGAATTGGATGAAAACTATGTGAATATTGAGGATATAAGACAAAGATTGTTTGAAATGTTTGAGGATGAGGCGAAGAAAAAGAATATTCATGTGAGGTACACGTTTAATGTTGATCATAAACATGTCATGGCCGATGTGACAAAGGTTGAGGAAATTTTTGTGAATATTTTAAGTAATGCCGTTAAATATACACCTTCGAATGGTTCTGTTGAAGTGAATGTGGATGAACTTTCATGTGATGAGCCTGGATATATGATTGTTCGTACAACCATTATGGATACAGGTATTGGTATGAGTCAGGAGTATTTAGAGAAGATTTTTGAATCTTTTTCAAGAGAAAGAATGACATCCAGTAAAATTAGTGGTACCGGTCTTGGTATGGCCA
>NZ_DBMEXE010000203.1:0-2905 GCF_056804935.1 Holdemanella sp.
AAGTCTATTTGACATTAATTATGTCTATATCCTGTTTTATTAAATGTGTCTTTTCGAAAAAAAAAGTTTTTTTTCTTAGTTTAGTGTATAATCAAGGCATGGAAATAATTTTTACAAATAACGCAAAAGATAGAAGTGTCTATCGATACAAAAAAGATTTTGAAAGGATATTAGAACGTGCCTGCAAGGTGTTAGACAGAAAGGGAGACTGGAGTTTATCGGTAATTTATGTAACACCTGAACAGATTCACGAAATTAATCGTGACTATCGTAATGTTGACCGTCCTACAGATGTCATTAGCTTTGCGATTCAAGATGATATGAGTGATATGTGGATTGAAGAAGACCAATATGAACTGGGTGATATCTTCATCAATGTACAAGCTATTCGTGATCAAGCTAAAGCCTATGGTCATTCGATTCGTCGTGAAGCATGTTTCTTATTCTGCCATGGATTACTTCATTTAATGGGATATGATCACATGAAGGAAGAGGATGAAAAGGTGATGTTTGCCTTACAGGATGAGATCTTAGATGAATTGGTTCAAAGGTAGATTTAAATATGCCTTTCAAGGTCTATTTTACGCTTTCACTTGTGATCGCAGTATTCGTCTTCAAGGCATCTTTGGATTGATTGTGATATTGTGCGGCATTTTCTTTCATTGTTCACTAAATGAGTGGATGATGTTGATTTTCGCCATTGGCTTAGTATGGTTTAGTGAAATCATCAATTCGTGTATTGAAAGATGCGTGGATTATATTTCTCTTGAACATACCCAACAAGCCAAACATATTAAGGATATGGCTGCAGGAGCTGTCTTTATTATTAGCGTGCTTGCCGCATGTATTGGGCTTTATGTATTTTTGCCCAAACTATTTTAAAACGGAGGTAAAATGAGTAATTATAAATCAGGATTTATTGCGATCGTAGGAAGACCCAATGCAGGAAAATCAACATTGTTGAATGCATTGTTGAAAGAAAAAATCGCAATCATGTCGGACAAACCGAATACGACAAGAAACAATATTTCGGGTATTTTGACAAATGAAGATTGTCAATATGTGTTTGTAGATACACCAGGTATACATAAGCCGCAACAACAACTTGGACGCGTCTTAAATAAGAATGCCTATTCGGCAATGGAAGATTGTGACGTGATCGGATGGATTGTAGATGGCTCTCAAGCTTTTGGAACAGGAGATTCATTCATTTTAAAACGTATTGAAACATTACATAAACCGGTTGTATTGATCATGAATAAGATTGATAAACTTGGTAAGGAACAATTATTAAAGCGTTTGATGTATTGGCAAAAACAATATGACTTTAATGATATTGTTCCAATCAGTGCTTTGGATAAAGACAATTTAGAAGAGTTATTGAAGGTGTTCAAAGGGTATTTGCCAGAAGGCGAGCCGATGTTTCCTGAAGAAATGAAGTCGGATCATGACATCAATTTTAGAATGTGTGAAATTGTTCGTGAAAAGATCTTATTTAAAACACATGAGGAAATCCCTCATAGTGTAGCGGTTATTTTAGAGCGTAAAGAAAAACGTGGTAACCGCATGTATCTTCAAATGATGGTGGTAGTCGATCGTGAATCACAGAAGGGAATCTTGATTGGTAAACAAGCGAGCATGATTCGTTCGATTCGTCTAGATGCACAAAAGGAATTAAAAGATATGCTCGGATGCAGTGTGGATTTGGAACTCTTTGTGCGTGTCGAAAAGAATTGGCGTAATCACGAAAACAAGATCAAAGAATTCGGTTTAGACGAATTAGAACAAATCGATGAAGACTAAGATTCAGGCACTTGTATTAAGTGTTGGTGAATACAAAGATAAGGATGGCCTAGTCAAAGTATTGACGACAGATTCCATTTTAACTTTATACGCAAGAGGACTGTTCAAACCCAATTCTAAGAATTTGCGGCTTGTACAGCCCTTTTCTTATAATGAATTCATGATCGAAGATAAGACAAAAATGCCTTTATTACTACAAGGACAAACCATTCATTATTACTATCACATTCAAGAAGATCTGTTTAAATCGAGTTGTTGTTTCGTGTTGCACGACTTGATTTCTAAAACTAAAAAAGAAGAGAATTTATTCAACGTAGTATTGGATTGTTGGAACGCAGCCGACAAAGACTTAGATGATTTTTATTTTTGGGCCTGCATCATTCTAAAATATTGTATTGAACAAGAAGGAATCCAACCGTTTATCCAAGGGTGTGTACATTGTGAAAGCACAAGAGTCGAAACTCTTTCTGTAAAAGATGGTGGATTCTTATGTGAAAAGTGCAATCACAATCAATATCCCAAATGGAGTGTAGAACAATTAAAGAAATATCGCGCTCTATTTAGGTGCAAAGAAGAAAACTTAGAGTATGTTAAAGATCATTTCAATTTCAATCTTGATGACTTAATCTATCTAGCCAAATGGATGGAGTATCATACTCATAAGAATTATCCAAGCATTCGCTTTTTAGAAAGTATTCGAGGTTTAAAGTAATGTTTCATGAATTAGCATTTCAAATCGCAAAAAAGGCACATTCTAAACAAGTGGTTAAAGCAGGGAAAGATTATATCTTGCATCCGATGAAAGTGGCTTCTTATATGGATACGGATACAGAAAAGGCAGTTGCATATTTACATGATGTATTAGAAGATACAAATGTCACAGAAGATGAATTGAGAAATATGTTCTCAAATGAAATCGTAGATACGGTAATTATATTAACGCATAGAAAAGATGAATCTTATTTTGAATATATATCTAGAGTATCTACATCAAAGTTAGCTAAAAAAATAAAGGTTGCAGATCTTTTGCACAATCTAGATATCACAAGAATCAAAGAACCCACAAAACAAGATTATCAAAGGCTAGAGAAGTACAAGAAAG
>NZ_DBMEXE010000204.1:0-2903 GCF_056804935.1 Holdemanella sp.
ACTATTGGCCATTTGTATTGATGGCGTACATATTTCAAATTTATTATCTAAGATTTTAGTCAGTGTGATTACTGTTTTAGTCAATTATTTCTTATGTAAATCTCATATATTTTCTAAGAAGGAGGAAATGTTGTATGAACAAAATTAGTGTTGTCGTTCCTTGTTTTAATGAAGAAGAAGTTCTTTCCGTGTTTTACAAAAAGACAAGCGAAGTATTGAATGAAATAGATGGAATCACCTATGAATTGTTGTTTGTGGATGATGGATCCAAGGACCATACCAAAGATATATTAAGAGCATTGAGCTTAAAGGATGATCGTTGTGAATTTGTTTCTTTTTCTAGAAACTTCGGTAAAGAAGCTGCCATGCTTGCGGGATTAAAGAAATCAAGTGGCGATTATGTTGTGATCATGGATGCCGATTTGCAGCATCCTCCTGTATTATTAAAAGAAATGTATAAGGCGGTTAGTGAAGAAGGCTACGATTGTTGTGCAGGAAAAAGAGTGGATCGTACGGGTGAAGGTAAGATTCGTAACTTTTTATCGCATACTTTTTATAAGGTGATGCAGAAGATGTGTAAAATGGATATGAGCGATGGTTGTGGTGATTTTCGTATGATGTCAAGACAAATGGTGGATGCGATTCTAGAATTAAAAGAATACAATCGCTATATGAAAGGATTATTTTCTTTTGTAGGATTTGATACAAAATGGATTGAATTTCATAATGTACAACGAGCAGCGGGTAATTCTAAATGGAATTTCTCTAAACTATTCGCATATGCGATGGAAGGTATGTTTTCCTTTTCTACAGCGCCGATTGTATGGATTGGTAATATTGGAACAGCCATTATGATTTCATCGATTTTAATGACTTTGTTTGGATTGTTAGTACATGTCACGTCCATGTTTCATTTAGTATGTTTGATTCTGTTTTTGAGTGGGCTTCAAATGTTGTTTGTAGCTATTTTAGGTCAATATACGACAAAAGATTATATGGAAAGTAAACAAAGACCAATCTATATAGTAAAAGAGACTAGCCGAAATTTAAGCTAGTCTTTTAATGTGATTTCAATCACCGTGTCAATTGGATCTGGACAATGGTGTGAATTGGAATCAATATTGATAAATGTATAGTCAGGAAAACTTTCTGCGTTCCAAGGCGTTTGAATTTTGATTTGAGAATGATCAGACAATCTTCTTATTCCTTGGATTTTTTCTTTTTTGATTTTAACAGGTATATCAAAAATACTCTCATCTAAAATATGTGCATAAATTTTATTTCCCTTTTGTGTGTATCTTCCCCATTCTGGTTTTTCTAATTCACATTTTGTGCATCCATAAATAGAAGCTTTATTTAGTTTCATCCATTCCCTGATTTCATTCAATACTTGGATAGATTCTTTAGAAAATTGTCCTCTAGCATCCGGCCCCACATTTAAAATCATATTTCCACCCTTGGATACACATTCAACTAGAGTACGGATGATTAGCTTAGCGGACTTATAGTTCGTGTCCTTAGCGCAATATCCCCAATGTTCATTCATGGTGATACAAGCTTCCCAAGGCACAGGTAAACCTTGAGGAGGAATCATTTGTTCAGGTGAGGTAAAATCGCCAGCTGTAAAACTAGGATGTGCATCCATAATGGTTCCAGGATGTACACCATCTCCTTCTAGACGATTGTCGATGATCATGTCTGGCTGGTAGGTTCTTGCCATTGTTACGATTTTATGGGCATCCCATACATCTTTTGTCATATTGTCATAAGAAAAGTCAAACCACATGATATCGAGCTTTCCATAGTTTGTAAGTAATTCCTTGATTTGAGTATGCATATAATTTAAATAGTTTGAAAAACAAATCGGTTTATCGTATTCTGGATTGTTTCTTTCAGGATGATGCTTATCATTGTAGTGAGGATAGTCAGGATGATGCCAATCAAGCAGGGAATAATATAGACCGACTTTTAATCCTTCTTCTCTAAATGCATCTAAAAATTCTCTGACATAATCATGATTTGCCTTCCAATCTGTAGTCTTTGTATCAAACATACAATATCCATCGTGGTGTTTGGCAGTCATTACGGCATATTTCATGCCGGCTTTTTTGGCAAGTTTAGCCCATTGGTGTGGATCAAACAAATCGGGATCAAATTCATTCGCAAAAGGAATATAATCTTCTTCTTTCATTTCTTCGTTGCTTCTGACCCATTCACCTCGTGCTGGAATGGAATAGATTCCCCAATGGATAAAAAGTCCGAATCTAGATTTTTGAAACTCTGTAATATTCATAAGATCTCCTTTAGAAAAGTGGTTCTTGTAGCTGCTTTTTTTGAAGCACAATGCCTGGTTTGGATAAGATTTCTTTAGTTCTAGAAATATCCTTTAACCAAGGATCTATATCTTCTCTTTCGAGTATGACTGGCATTCGAGAATGCACCGGTTTTACATATGCATTGGCATTCGTGGTAACAATGACAAGGTGATCATCAATAAGAATTCCTGCAAAATAGAGAATGTGCTCGCAATAAAATTCCACTTTATTTTTACCTAAATCCCACTCGTAGAAACTTCCTGCAGGCACAATACAATGCATGGAATCTTTAAATAAAGGCTTTTCAAGAAGTGTTTCTTGTCTAGCATTTAAGATTAAATTGTTGGTTTTATACCCAAATGGCACCATTTTCTTTTGGTTTCGAGTAAGTACAAGACATTTGTCACTTGGATGAATGTCTTTTTCTTCTAAACCAAAGGCTTTGGCTACTTTAGGTGTATATCGAAAGCTTGTACACATACTAGAAGTATATCATAAGAAAGAGGTTGTAAAAAATTGTGAAAAACAGATAAAAAAGGGTGTATTAATTATCAATACATCACGTGGTGCAGGTATTGATTCTTTTGA
>NZ_DBMEXE010000205.1:0-2899 GCF_056804935.1 Holdemanella sp.
CCCTTTTCACTTTCCAATTGAATATTTCCATGCATATACTCCACAAGTTTTTTGGCAATAGACAAACCAAGACCTGTACCTTGATATGTGGATCTACTAGAACTATCTTCTTGCGCAAATAAATCAAAGGCATGTTTAATAAAATCTTGACTCATTCCAATTCCATTATCTTTACATCTAAATTCTAAAAGCGATGTCGAATCATCTAAACATTTCTCATTCATCCATACATGAATTTCTCCATTTTCTGGTGTAAACTTAACGGCATTTTGTACAACAATCATCAGTATTCGTGATAGATAGATTGGATACCCTCTAAAATTTGAATGACTCAATTGACCTTCATACCAATCCAAAATATATTGAATATTCTTTTCTTGTGCCAATTGTTGTCCATCAATATTAATATTACCCAATAATTCAGTAATATCAAAATCAACTTCCTCCTCTGTAAAATGATCACTTTCTAAATCATTCATATCCAAAACATCATTGACTAAAGAAATCAAATAATTTAACGACTGATGAACCTTATTTCGAGTGGTTTTTTGTAACTCTAAATTCTTTGGATTTTGATCTGCAATATGAAGCATACCCGCAATACCATTTAATGGCGTACGCATATCATGAGACATACTCTGTAAAAATCGAGTTTTTATTTTTGCCTCACGCTTTGCCTGTTCTGCTTCAAAGAATAAATTTAATTCTTTACGCTTTGTTTCACTAATTGTACGAATTGTCGCAATGGCTTGAATTGCTTTTCCGTTCACATCTCTTTTGGAAACAATAATACGCAACTTATGCCAGTTACCATCTGCCATTCGATATTCAGCTAAAATATCCTCTTCTTTTTCAAGTCGTGAAGCTAATGTCTTTATATCCACAAATTGATGGATGATATTTCGATATTCTGGTGCAACCTCTTGTTCGCAAGCCTCATACATCCTTTGAGATGCACACCCCGTCTTAGGAATAATCTCACTTCCAGAAATTCTTTCATATGTATCCGTCTCTAAATCAATTTGATAAATTGAACTATAACTTTTCGCAATTGTAGAAATTGTTTCATTACTTCTTTTCGTCTCGTCTAAAGCATCCTGCAATCGTTTCTGCGTCGCTTTTTCTTTTTTGATAATATCATCAATATAACGAAAACCTAATAATGCGTGACACGACTCTTCATCTTCACTTACCTTAACAACTTTCGTTTCAAAATATTGTTGATTCTGCGCATTTGGATTACAACGATAATTCTGCGTTAGACTCACTTGTGTTTTCAACAAAGATTTTAAATTATCACGAGAAAACCACCATAAAAACTCAGGCTGCTCCTCCTTAGGAATATAACGCATCGCATATTGATAAGCATATTCATAAAAATCTTTATACCCTGAATAACTTCTTATTAATTCACTCGCATTGGTTTCATCCTGAATATGAACAGATTCAAATTTACCACTGTTAACTTCCAAATAATAGATAGCCGTAAAGTCAGAGCTTAGACTTTCTAGAATTTGTTTTTCTTCTTCCAATCGATCATTTCTTTCTTTTTCATGCTCAACAATGTCATTCACCAATTTAAAGCCCATCACAAAATCATCTGTCTCATCCGAAATCTGCGCAAAACAAGCCTGGAAATAATCTATTTTTCCATTAAATTTTCTTTGAAAAACAACCGGATATACTTTTTCTGTCTTGATTCGTTCACGAACGACACGATAATTCACATTTCTTAAAAAATCTTCTCGATCTTCTTCACAAACATATTCTGAAGCATATTTCTCCACGCTCTTTTGATAATTATTTTCTTTGGCAAACTCCTCAATTGCTTCTTGAGCAATATGATCCCCTTTTTTTGTTTGTTGATACAATTCAACCGTTAAATCATGATTGATCACCCATACCGTGACATATTCATGACTCAAACCAGAAATAAAACGCTGTTGAAGAAGGTTTTTTTCTTTATGTTTGTGAATATCGATAAGGAATCCACAAACACTTACTATCTTTCCTTTTTCATTTAAAACAGGCTTTCCAATGGCACGATACCAACGATATTGTTTGTCTTTATTCTGAAGACGATACTCTACCTCATATGTTGCGGTTGAATCCCTCGTATCATGAATGTTTTTAAACTCTTCTTTAACAACATCAATATCTTGAGGATGCATATGATTCCAAAGCATAGAACACGAAATATGCGTCTCACCTTTAAATCCATAAAGCATCTCAGATAGACTTTCACTTCCTACAAACTCTACTGGCCTTTCATTATCATCAAACCGAATGCGAAAGCGAGCCTCACCAAGCTCTCCATATAGCGCATCTTCACTATCTTCATTTGTATATACCCATATAGAAGTATTCTCATCATTATCTGAATACCGATCAATTTTCAGACGAATCAAGGTACCATCCTTTTTACGATACGTAACATTCACCTGATTACCAGAAGCTAAAATATTATAAACATAATCATAGTCTAAAACTCGATCAATCACTTCTTGATAATCACAAGCTACATATTGATCTCGATATAATTGCATCGCATCTGAATAGGAACCTTTTGTGTCTTTGGCAAAAGCACGAAATGCTTCTGGAGCTAAAATATCACGAAAAGTATCTGTACTTCGATCTAAAATATAAACCGCTGCATATTTAGGTGCTATTAATCGCAAAAAATTTTCGGCATCTCTTTTTTCTTGAAGAAGTTGATTCATAGTATGACCTCCTCATATTGACATTTTCATTATAAATGACTATTTAATTTTTGCCTATTTTTAAAATCAAAAATCTAGCAAAAAAATTGGATAATAGAAATCAAGTAAAAATTAAAAAAATATCAATGATTTTTCATGGTTTTTATTACACGCTGAAAATCCCTGAAGAAAAAGCGCTT
>NZ_DBMEXE010000206.1:0-2885 GCF_056804935.1 Holdemanella sp.
TCTTCTTCAATTAAAGAATCAACAGATTGAACAAACTCATATGAACTATATCCCTTAATACACTCTTCGCAAATAGACGCATAAAAATGTCTTAAGTAAACAGGGATAAACACAGAAGTATAGAAATCATTTTCTTTACATCGTTTAGAAACATCCTCAATATGTTTCTTAACTCTACTCGAATCCAAAATCATACGATATAACGTACTTGCAAATGGATTGCACAATATGCCAAAATTTACATTTAAACAAGACTCTAACATCTTCTCCTTTACAAGCTCTATTTCTACATTAATCTGACTTGTACTCCCCTGCATCATAAGCACTTGAATCTTTTCTAAGCTCGATATATCACGATTCAAATTATTCGTATTCATATTTGAAAAAGGAATTTGAATCTCATTATATTCACCACGAATCAATTTATCCTCTACATCATTTACTAAACTTGAATACTTTTCTTTACACTCATTATAATATTCATACCAATCTAGAAACTCTTTTGAAATTATTATATTTTCCATTCACTATACCCTGCTTTATACAAATCTTTCTACCAAATATTATAACCTTTTCGATCTATGATTTCATTTTAATGCTGGTATAATGTTAGGTATGAACTATCAAAATATACAGAGCGGCCTATCTACCGCATTTTTAGACAAAAATATATCTTCCAACGTATTATATCGACCTCAATTTATTTCAAACGACTATAAGAATGGAAGAAAAGTACTAAGCACTATTGAAGATGAACTATTACACTGCGACTCCTTTTTAATCAGTGTAGCCTTCATTACCATGGGAGGAATTACCCCCTTACTTCAAACGCTTCGTACTCTAGAAGATAAAGGCATCCATGGAAAGATTCTAACAACGGACTATTTGGCATTTAGTGATCCTAAAGCGTTAGATAAACTCGCTACATTTTCGAATGTTGAACTTAAAATGTATCTAGTACCCGACTCAAAGAATGGTTTTCATACCAAGGGATATATCTTTCAATCCGATGAAATCTACAAGATCCTTGTGGGTTCTAGTAATATGACAAATACAGCACTTACTACAAATCGAGAATGGAATACAAAAATTGTGTCCACAAAATCCGGAGAATTCGTTTCTGAAATGTTAGATGAATTTGAAGAATTATGGAATCATCCAAATACATATTCCTACAATGCATTTATTGGTGCATATAGAGTGCATTATGAAGAATACAAAAAGGTGAAGCAAAAAGAAGACATTAAATTACCTTCTAAACAACTGATTCCAAATTCTATGCAGAAAGCCTTTATTTCCAATCTTAGAAAGCTTCGCAATGAGAATGAATCAAAGAGTTTGTTGATTTCAGCCACGGGAACAGGAAAAACGTATGCCTCAGCCTTTGCCTTACAAGATCAGAATCCCAAGAAAGCCCTATTTTTAGTGCATAGAGAGCAGATTGCCAAACAAGCTCTTCAAAGCTACAAAAATGTATTTAAAAATACAAAAACATTTGGGCTTTTATCTGGAAACAGCAAGGATACAGATGTAGACTACTTGTTTGCAACCATGCAAACGATGTCTAAAAAAGAAGTGTATTCAAGTTTTGCCCCTGATACATTCGATACCATCATCATTGATGAGGCACATCGCATTGGAGCTAAAAGCTATCAAGAAATCATGGACTACTTTAAACCAAAGTTTTGGCTAGGAATGAGCGCAAGCCCAGAAAGAACCGATGACTTTGATGTATATGCAGCCTTCGACCATAATATTGCCTATGAAATTCGTCTTCAACAAGCTCTAGAAGAAAACTTATTATGTCCATTCCACTATTTTGGCATTACTGACTTTTTAACAAACGGAAACGAAACCGATTTTACAGATTTCAACTACCTTACATCGAACCAAAGAGTCGACTACATTATCGAACAAACCAATTACTATGGATATAGTGGAGAAAGAGTCAAAGGACTCATGTTTTGCAGTTCCAAGAAAGAAGCGGCTGCCCTTAGTGAAAGATTAAATCTAAGAGGGTATCGAACCATCGCTTTAAGTGGAGAGGATTCTCAAGAAAAAAGAGAAGATGCGATTGATCGCTTAGTATCCGATACAAGAAGTGACTATCTACAATACATTTTAACTGTAGATATTTTTAATGAAGGTGTCGACATTCCTGAAATCAATCAAGTTGTACTATTAAGACCTACACAATCACCCATTGTCTTTGTCCAACAATTAGGCCGAGGCCTAAGAAAATCAAAAGGCAAAGAATATGTTGTCATTCTAGACTTCATTGGAAACTACAAAAACAACTTCATGATTCCAATCGCCCTATCTGGAGATCGTTCTTACAACAAAGACAATATAAGACGATATGTTCTTGAAGGTGAAAGAATTATTCCAGGATCGAGTACGATTCACTTTGATGAAATCAGTAAGAAACAAATTTTTGCGTCGATTGACACCGCCAATTTTGCGGATATCAAGCTCATTAAGGATAGCTATAAAAATCTAAAGAATAAACTTGGAAGAATCCCTACTCTTATGGATTTTGAAACCTATGGAGAAATTGACGTACAAAGAATTTTCGACAACAAATCACTAGGATCTTACTATGTCTTTTTAAAGAAATATGAAAAGGATTATAAGATCAGATTGAATGAACTTGAAGAAAACTTTATTAAGTTTATTTGTACAAAACTTGCCAATGGAAAAAGAAAGATAGAGCTTGAAACACTAAAAGATTTAATCAATGATCAAGAATATACTTTCTCAAATGACATATCACAAACAAATGTATTAAACATCTTCACCAATGAATTCCCTACTGGTTCTGGAAAAAATACGTTTAAAGATTGTATTTTTATTGAAGACAAGAAGATTTCAAAACCATTTAAGAC
>NZ_DBMEXE010000207.1:0-2856 GCF_056804935.1 Holdemanella sp.
AAAGTGCTGTTCTAGAAAAAGAGGAAATGATATGAAATACGGATTGATAGGTGAGCACTTGGGGCATAGTTTCTCCAAACAAATTCAGACAAGAATTGCAGAGATTGAGAACGTAAAAGATTATGACTACCAATTGGTGGAATTAGATAAAGAAGAATTCAAAGAATTTATGGAAAAGAAAGATTTCAAAGGAATCAACGTGACTATTCCATATAAAAAGGATGTCATTCCTTACTT
Organism: Holdemanella sp.; assembly: GCF_056804935.1. NCBI lineage: Bacteria > Bacillati > Bacillota > Erysipelotrichia > Erysipelotrichales > Erysipelotrichaceae > Holdemanella > Holdemanella sp. Next base: position 238 of record NZ_DBMEXE010000207.1, read on the forward strand.
AGATGAAATGGATGAGAGTGCTAAAGCTATTGGTGCCGTCAATACAATCATCAATGTAGATGGCAAATTAAAAGGGTACAATACAGACTTTGGCGGATTCTTATATATGGTTAAAGCCCACGACGTACATATGGAAGGAAAAAAAGTTTTGATTATTGGTAACGGTGGTGCATGTGCTGCTGTTAAAGCCGTTTGTAAACATGAAAACGCAAAAGACATTGTGATTGTTTCAAGAAGTGCAAATCGTGGTGCCATTGGATACGATGAAATGTATACATCCCATTTAGATGCAGATATTGTCGTCAATACAAGTCCTGTAGGAATGTTTCCAAATATTGTGAATGCACCAATTGATGTAAGCTGGTTCCATAAATTAGAATGTGTATTAGATGTTGTATACAACCCAATTCTTACACGTTTATGTTTTGAAGCTCAAGAAGCCGATATCAAGCGTGTGATTGGTTTAGAGATGTTGATTGCGCAAGCCAAATATACATTTGAAATTTTTGAAAATATGTCTTTTGACGATTCTATCATTGATGAAATCAAAAAGGAGATGTTGAAAGATCGTTGTAACATCGTATTAATTGGTATGCCAAGTGCTGGTAAAACAACTATTGGTAAAATGCTTGAAGAAAAGCTTGGAAAAGAATTTTTCGACTTAGACGATATGATTATTGCCAAAGCCGGCAAAAGCATTCCAGAAATCTTCCAAGAATCTGGAGAAACTGGATTTAGAGCGATTGAAACAGAAGTTGCGATTGAAGCTAGTAAGATGAACAATAAAATTATTGCGACAGGTGGTGGTGTCGTTAAACATAAAGTCAATATGGACTTTTTACGTTTAAATGGAATTACGATCTTCATTGATCGTGGTATCGATAAATTAATTAGTTCCGATCCAAATAGACCTTTATCAAGTTCTAAACAAGCCCTTCAACAAATGTATAAAGAAAGATACCCATTGTACCAAAAATACGCTGCTTATATAGCTGTCAACAATGCGAATATTGAAGAAACGGTTGATGATATTGTGAATACCTATCACAGCATTTTAATTGATGCCGTTGCAGAGTAGCGAGAAGGTTTATCATCTTCTCGTTTTCTTTTAAAAAGCTAACTATATAAAATTCAAGTATTTTTTTAAAAAAGTTTGAAAATATAAAATAACTGGAAATTTATGGCTAGTTTTAAATTGATCTTCGAAAATGTGAATATTGGATTAAATTTAGGCATGACGAAAAGAACTTTTAAAATGCGTTTTTTTAAAAGTTCAGGTGCTTTAGATGCATTTGTCTTATCTTAATAATGCAGGATCAAATGATTGTCCTGTTTCTAGTAAATGATAAATGATTCTAAGCAGCTTTCTAATGCAGTGACCTTGAGCGCAACGGTGTCCTTTACCTTGAGAAATCTTTAATAGATAGTATTTCTTGAATACAGGATTATTGTTAATTACAGGCAGTATGATTTGATACAAAGTCTTTCTAAGATATTTAGATCCTTTCTTAGTTATGGCAGTGTGCTGGGCGTTGTATTGACTCGATTCATAGTGATAGGGGGCTACTCCTGCAAATTTAATGATTTGAGAAGGCTTAGAATAATTGCCAATATCTCCTAATTCGGCTAAAATAGAAGTACCAGAGAAATGAGAAATCCCTGGAATGCTTAGGATAGGAGAGTTGTTTGTGATTGAGAACTCTTCTATTTTTTTATCTATTTCAGCGATTTGCTCTTTAATAAGCGTGATTTGGCTTACCAAGTGTTTGATCTGTATAGTTTCAACTTCTGAAGAGATTCCAATAGAATTCTTAGCACATTCTTTTAACTTTTCAGGAGTCAATGAAATGCGATTGCCCTTACCTTTGATTTCAAAAAATTTACGAATTGTACGAATGTCTGTAGAAGCAATAGCTTCAGCACTGCCAAACGTTTTAAGAAGATTCATGTAAACAATGCCATATTTCGAGCTGAACAAAGTGTTAAATTCAGGGAAAACAAGATCAATCGATTTCTGTAGTCGATTACAGTAGACATTGAGTTCTTCCTTTAAATTGTGGTGATGGCGAGTCAATTGCCTTTGTTCATACAAATCAAAACGGTCAACTTTAGTAATACGATACTGTTTCTTACGCTCAGGAGTATCTAGAACATCACAAATGGTGATTGTATCCAGCTTGTCATTCTTAGTAATGCCACCTTCCATCTTACGTGTAAGATCTGTCGTTTTAGGGTTGATCAAGGCAACAGTATATCCGTTGCTAAGAAGAAATTTTAGAAGAGCAACATGGTAATGCCCCGTGTCTTCCATACCAATTAAAATTGATTTTTTAGAATACGGTTTAAGAGAGTTGATCAGAAAGTCAAATCCTTCTTTGTTGTTAGAAAAAGAAGTAGGTGTAACATTGAATTCACCAGTTTCTTTGTCCATGACACAGAAGTGATGACTGTTCTTTCCAACATCGATACCAACTAATTTCATAAATAAACATCCTTTCTTGATTAAAATTTGTGAAAGTGGTTATCCACAACACTTAGACCACAAAACCTGGTTCAAAATACGAATTCAAAGACTCATCTAACTAATCACTGTTTTGGAATAAGGTGTGGTAAGAACCT
>NZ_DBMEXE010000208.1:0-2847 GCF_056804935.1 Holdemanella sp.
ACTTGAATCATATGTTTTAGAAAGTTTCTTATTGTATGCATACATCCAAAATTTAACTATGATAGAAATTAAAAGAATAATGACAGATGCAATTCTAAAATCAATACTTCCCGGATGAATCACCTTAGAAATACTTTCTTTTGCGGTTTCAAAACCAAGAACTAAAATCAATATACCTACAAATAAAGACGCAATTGTTTCCGTTCTTTCATGACCAAATGGATGATCCTTATCTGCTGGCTTATTTGCGAGATGAAAAGATAAAATCGAAATAATATTTGAACCCGCATCTGTTAAGTTATTTACTCCGTCAGCTTGAATAGATACCGAATGTACAATGGTACCAATCACAAACTTAATCACAAATAAAAATAAGTTACTAAATATACCCACAATCCCCGATAATTTACCAACATTTGTTCTTACATTGGCATCTTTTGTATCTTGATAATTCTTTATAAATCTACGCACTAAAAAATTCATTATTTACCACCTTCACGTCTCTAAAGTATAGCTTACCTAAAGACAAAATACAAAACGAAACAGGTAGTACAATATAACTTTCAAGTTGCAACTTCATGTGAAATCGCATACATTTTATGTGATGGAGGTACATTTTATGATTAATAAAATTAAGGTCTTGGCTGCAGACGTCGATATGACTTTAAGTTCGAAAAGCAGTCCTTTACCTAAAATCACAATACAGGCTTTACAAGAATTGCATAATAGAGGCGTTAAGCTTGGTTTGGCAACCGGAAGAGAAATCACCGAAATGGAAAAAACAAAAGGAATATTCTGGAAATTAGGGTTTGAATTTGATTTCATAATCGGAATGAATGGTGGCATGATCTATGATCGAAACCTGGATAAGACATTTACAATGGACATGATGAGTATTGAAGAAATGAAAGAAGTCTTAACTTTCTTGATGCCAATCATTGAAGAAAATAAAGTGTCTATAAACGTTGAAGGAAATCAACTACGCAATGTTATGAATATCAGCGAGGATTTGTTAGATATGTCAAAACGAAGAAACATTCCACTTATTGATAAAACAGGTGATATTGATGATTTTTGTGAAAAACCTGTTTATAAGTTCTTATTTAGAACAGACCCAGAAACAACGCAACTTATCCGTGATCAAGTAGAAGAACAATATAAAGGGAAATACCAAACTATTGAAACATTCCCAGGAACTATCGAATTAATGTATAGTGGTTTCTCTAAAGGTAGAGGTTTAGAAATGTATTGCGAATGGAATCAAATCCACTTAGAAAATACAATTGCGTTTGGTGATAATGAAAACGATAATTCTTTACTACTCACAAGTGGATGGGGAGTCTGCCTAAAAGACGGCAATCCAAACACAAAGGCATTAGCCGACGATATTACTGACTACGATTGTCTTGATGGTGGTGTAGGACATTACATATTTGATCATATATTAAACAATAAGGATGTGGAATTCTAAATATCCACACCCTTTTCATTAAAAGAACATTGTGTAATAGATTGGCAAGTAAATGATTTTACCTTTTTGCCTTATTGTTCTCTCATTCGATACGACATAGCCTTTTTGAATATGGTAATCATTATTATTCACAAAATTATTCAATGCACTATGCACCGTATAATCTTTTCCTGATTTCACCTCAATGGGAACAACAGAAAGTGAATCATAATCATCAATCAAGAAATCAACTTCTCCTTTATTTCGATTATCATAGTAATACAATTTTTTGCCATGCGCCTTTAATTCACTGGCAACAATTGTTTCATATACAGAACCTAAATTAATACTTTTTTGATCATCTAAAATTGCATTAATATTATTTCCATATAATATGCCCGTTAAAATCCCAACATCATTTAAATATAGCTTTATTAAATTCTTACTTGCAGATTCAATCAAAGGAAATTTTGGATTTGAGATAGCTTGTACATTCAAAGCGATTCCTGCACTAACTAAATATTCAAATTCTTCTTGATAGTCATTAAACGTTTTACCTCTTTTTCCCTCAATATTCTTAACAACAACTCGCTTTTTTTTATTTTCCATATTAGATGGAATTAAATCATAAATTCGACTGATTTTAAGTTTATTTTCTAAACTATATTTAGAGGCATCTGATGCATAATATTCGTGAATTTCAGCTTGAATATTTCGAACAGATACAATATTCTTCTCTGACAAATACGTATTTATAGCGTCAGGCATACCACCCACCAACAAATATTTTTTAAACAAATCCATCATTTTATTATGCATGGACTCATCTAATTCTTCTAAATGATTAAATTTATTTCTTAATGTCGAAATAACAAATTCGTTCATTCCATTCGCATATAAAAATTCTTCAAAATCCAAAGGATACATTTGAATCTTTTGAATACTACCCATAGGAATCGATGTGGTTTGCGATAAAGTAACCCCCAACAAAGATCCACTCGCAATATATGTAAATCGATTATCCTGGGATAAAAATTTTAATAGTGTTAATAAATGAGGATATGCTTGTATTTCATCAATAAATATCAATGTGTTTTCTTTTTCTTGCATTTTATCCCCTGCAAGCATACTGACCTGCAGATAAAAATCTTCTACTGTCCTTACCTTTTCAAACAAACGATTTCCTAAAGAATCTTCAATCATATTGATTTCGATATAATTTTCAAACAGTTTATTTCCCACATACCTTATGATATATGTTTTCCCAATTTGACGAGCTCCATCCACTAATAGGATTTTGTTTGAACCACTCATTAAATGTTGTTCAATTGTACGTTCAATCTTTCGATAAAGCATATTTCACCTCCGAAATGACTTTTCAATATAATTTTATACAC
>NZ_DBMEXE010000209.1:0-2846 GCF_056804935.1 Holdemanella sp.
GAATCCAAAAGATTTCTTTAAAAAGAGTGATTTACGTGTTTCAGGAAGTATGTTTCATGCGGGTCATGTGAATGAATTTTATCAAAAAGCTTTGATTTCTATTCGCAATGAAGCGGATGAAGAAATCAAAAAAGATATGATGACTTATGTTTGTGGGCATTTATGTCACTGGGCATTGGATGCGACAAGCCATCCATATGTGTTTTATCGCACGGGAACTTGCAAAGGCAAGAGTGCGTGGTATCATCATCGTTTTGAATCGTTGATTGATGCGATCATGTTGAAGGTGAAAAAAGAATGTACGATTGAAGATTTTAAATTCTATGAAATCAGTGATGCATCTAAAGAAGAAGCTCGTGCCATTGCACGTATCTATGTGCCTGCAATCCGTCAGATTCTAGGCTTTGAAATCAAGCCTCATCAAATCATGGAAAGCTTGAAGGATTGGCACTTTATTGAATCTTTATTCTATGATGCTTCTGGAGATAAGCTAAAGGCACTTCAAACATTAGAGACTTTCACCAAAGCCTACAATTCATTGTCTGGATATATCGTACCGAATGAGCCGGATGATCCATATGATGTGATGAATTTATTACATACTCGTTGGGTACATCCAAGTGATGATACGTTGGTTTCAACTGAAAGTTTCTTCGACTTATACGATAAAGCCCAGCTTCTTGCGATGGAGGCAATTCGCTTATTCTTAGCGGCATGTGAGAATCCTGATTTAGATGATGATTTATTAAATCTAATTAAAGACCGAAACTATAATTTGGGTACAAATGATCACAAAGAAATGATAAATTTTGATTTAATTTACGAAAAGTAACTGGAAGGGTTTACAAGTTTTTCAATTAGGCGTATTATAAAGGTGGTAAGAGAAAGAAAGTATGGCTCACCTTTCGACTCAATATCCATCTTGTGTGTATATATCCTTCCTTAAAACACATAAGAAATTACTTTATCGATCCTTTCGATGAGAGAAAGCACTTCGGTGCTTTTTTTCTTTTTCTTGACAATTTTTTTGCGTGATATAAAATAATTTAGGTTATACATACAATTTAAAAGGAGTTAATAAACATGATTAGTTCAAATGATTTAAAACCAGGTCTTACAATTTTAGTCGATGGCGAAATCTATACGGTTTTAGAAGCATCACAAAATAAAACAGCTCGTAGTGCCATGGTTGTTAAGGCGAAAGTTCGTAATGTTCGTACTGGAAGTAATGTTGAATTGTCTTGGGGTGGTGGCGAAAAGGTTGAACCAGCTCAGATTGAAAAAAGAGAAATGCAGTATTTATATGATACAGATGAAGCTATGGTATTTATGGATAATGAAACATATGACCAGGTTGAAATTCCTATGGATCGTTTAAAATGGGAAAGAAACTTTATTGTTCCAAATTCAAACGTAAATATTTCTAGCTATGAAGGTGAAATCTTAGGTGTTATTTTACCGGATAAGGCAACATTGAAAGTTGTTGAATGCGAACAGGCGGTAAAGGGAGATACAGCAACAAGTGCTAGTAAAAATGCAGTATTAGAAACTGGATTAGAAGTAAAAGTTCCTTTATTCATCAACCAAGATGAAATGATCGTTGTCAACACAAACGACGGAAAATATTCAGGACGTGCAAAATAGGCAATCGCCTATTTTTCTTTTTTTGCGAGATAGTGTATAATAGTAGGGAATGTTTAGGAGGTACTTATGACTCAACTTTCAAGAAAACAAAAGTATCAAGAACTTAGAGATCGTTTAGATGAAGAAACAACTGCTGCTCAAGCGCAGCCAGTGAAACTACAAAGATTATCGCGTGTAGATAGTGGCTCTCATGCCAACAAACCATTGTATCCACATGATACAGTGCGTGTTTCGCCTACTGTAAAAGAAATGCCTACATCTCCAGTGATGGAAGATTTGCTTGGAGAAGTGAAGCAATATAATATTGATAATGGTAACCGTATCACAGATGATACACAGATCAATATTTTAAAACAGTTAGACACAACAAGTAGTGATACAATGAAGAGAAATCAACATGTGATTCCTATGGATACAGATGATGAAGATTTAGGTTCAACAATGAAGATTTCAAAACCAAGACAGACAATCACTCGTCAAGAGCCTAAAGAAGAAAAAATCGTTCTTACAAGTCAGGATGTAGAGGATGTTAAAAAGCCAGTGGATGATGAATTGGATTTGATGTATCTTTCTCATGATGATTTTGATAAAACGGAAGAACAGCCTAAAAAGGATAAGAAGAAAAAGTCAAAGCGCAAAAAAGAAAAGCGTGATGAACTTGAATCTATGCCTAGCGCAAAAATGCGTATGAAAACTTCTGATTTTGAAAAGGCTAGCAGCCATAAAGAAAAGAAGAGTTCAGAAATCGTATTGAATGTCGTTTTAGCTATATTGATCTTAGCTTTGGTTGCGATCATTGGCTATTTAGTATGGACATTTAAAAATATTTAATGAGGATGGACATGAAAAAAATTAATATTGCGATTGATGGCCCTAGTGGGGTCGGTAAAAGTACGATTGCGGATATTGTTGCAGAAAAGTTAAATATGCGCCATTTAGATACGGGTGCTATGTATCGTTGTGTGGCGTATAAAACATTAAAAGATGGAGTCAATATTCAAGATGAAAAGGCAATGTCGGATTTGATGGACACAATTGACATTCATTTTGATCAAGATAACCATGTATATTTAGATGGGGAAGATGTATCTAAAGAAATTCGTATGAATAATGTATCTATGCAGGCTAGTAAAACAAGCCAGCTAGGTATTGTACGAAAAAAATTAGTGAATCTTCAACAAAAAGTATGTGCCAATAAAGGT
>NZ_DBMEXE010000210.1:0-2837 GCF_056804935.1 Holdemanella sp.
AAGATATTTTCATTTTGTATGGCATATCTTCATCATTTTAGCTAGTATTTGTCACTTATTAGCTATCCTATATTTTATGTAGAAAAGAACCTATATCTTGGATTTTCCAAAATATAGGTTCTTTTTTTAAAACAATCGTACAATATCATTATATGTTGCGTATAAAAACAGCAACATCAAGAGTACAAAACTTGCCATGATGATATTTTCTACTACTTTTGTAGAAACTTTTCGTCCAATTAGTTTTTCAATCAATAAAATCAAGATTCTTCCCCCATCAAGTGCTGGAATGGGAATAGCATTAAAGATTCCAATATTTAATGAAATCATCGCAAACAAACTAAAATACATGTCCAATCCATATTGTACAGATTTGCTAGTGACATTTAAAATGCCAACGGGACCTGATAAGTTTTCTAATCCCTGTCCATGAATGATCATATTCAAAGATTTAAATATAGTTGTTGCACTATCCCAGGTATTTTGACAGCCAACCCATAAAGATTGATACCAAGGAATCTTCTTCGCATATGCAATCGCCTTATAGCCAAGTGTATAGCCTTCCATATCTTTATCATAAGATGGAGTTAGTGTAGTTTCAAATGTTGTGCCATCACGCTTTACAGTTAAGGTCAATGTATCATGATGATATTGAATAAACTCTAAAATTTCATATTGTGTTTTAGGCTGAATACTGTTTCCATCTTCACTTTGAACTTTAACGATGTGATCATTTTTTTCTAGGCCTGCTTTTTGTGCCACAGAATCCTCTTCGACTGCATAGACAACTGGTTTTGCGTCTTCTACTACATAGCCTTGGGCTAAGGCCACACCCATATATATGATCCATGCCAATAAAATATTCATCACAATACCAGCAATCATGATGCAGACTTGTTTCCATTTTTCAATACCGTTTAAGCGTCTATTTTCTGGAACATCCTTTAGCCAGCTGTCTTCCTCACTTTGTGAGCCATCTTCTTCACCAGCCATCATTACATAGCCGCCAAAAGGAATGGCGCGAATTGAAAAAGCAGTCTCTTTTCCTTGTTTTTGATAAAGACATGGTCCCATACCGATAGAAAATTCTTTACAGTAAACCCCAAAATGTTTAGCAACTAAAAAATGTCCTAACTCATGTAAAATGACAATCACGCTTAGCATCACGACAAATGCTATTATACCAATAATAAAATCCATTCAAATCCCCCCTTAGAGAATGATTGTATATAAAACACTAAATACCATGATATTTAATAATAGTGAATCTACACGATCTAAAACACCACCATGCCCTGGTAAAAGATTAGAGAAGTCTTTTACAGCAAAATGACGTTTAATAGCACTAAAACACAAATCTCCAAGTTCTGCAGTAGCCGGACATACTAAACATAAGAATGTATTTAAAACTGGGTTTAAGTTTGATACGTAGCTAAAACTAACCACAAAACTTAATACAAAACCAAATACAATTCCTCCTGCAAAACCTTCCCAACTCTTTTTAGGTGAGATTCTAGGATTCATTTTGTGCTTTCCAATAGCTCGACCCACAAAATAGGCTCCTGTATCACTTCCGTATGTAGCAAAAACAATCGTCCATAGATACTGATGTACGTTTGCGATTTGTCCTACCGCATCATAAACAAGGGAGAAAATTGTAACGTATGAAATACACACAAAGGCATCTATGATTGAGAAGTTTTCAACAAAAACAACAAGACTCCATAAGAATACAACAATCAGTGTCATCACAACGAAAAAGTATTTATCCGGTAAAACTCTTGTTAAAATGACAGCTAAAGCACTGAGTGGAAGAACATATTTAGGCCAGCTTTTAAAATCTGGCTGAATATGCATCCATTCATATGCTCCTGCACAAACAATAAATAAGGCAAGAGCTTCTAACCAATATCCTCCAAGAGCTACTGGTAGTGCTACAACAAGAATGATACCAATAGCGGTAATTATTCTTTGTTTCATGAAGTTAAGCCTCCAAATCTGCGATCTCTTGAAGCAAATTCGTCTAGACAATCTTTTAATGCTTTTTCATCAAAATCAGGCCATGCGACTGGTGTAAAAATCAGTTCCGCATAGGCGAGTTGCCACAACAAATAATTCGAAATACGAAGTTCTCCACTTGTACGAATCATCAAATCAATATCTTCTGGTACAAATAAATATTTTGAGAACTCTTCCTCAGTTAAATTGTTTTCACGTTTACCTTGAGCAACCTCATCCGCATATTTTTTCATACCAAGTAACATTTCTCTTCTCGAACCGTAATTAATGGCTAAACATAATTCTAATCCAGTATTATCCTTAGTCATATTTACAGCCTTATTAATTACATTTTGTGTTGCTTGTGGGAATTTTTCTAATTCACCGGCAAAAGTTACACGAATGTTCTTTTCCATCAATTCATTAATAAATTTATTAAAGAATAGTCCTGGTAATTTACATAAATAGGAAACTTCATCTTCTGGTCTTTTCCAGTTTTCTGTTGAAAAAGCATATAGAATCAATTTTTGAATTCCCATATCTTGTGCAGCTAAGGCCACAGTACGAATTGTATCCGCACCCTTTTTGTGTCCTGCCGTTCTTGGTAAGCCTCTTTTTTTGGCCCAACGACCATTACCATCCATAATTATAGCTACTGTTTTTGGTGCCATAAAAACCTCCTTTTTAAAAAAGTCCAAATCAAGTTTGGACTTAGACATTTAATATTTCTTTTTTCTTTGCTTCACAAATTGAATCAACATCTTTAATGTATTTATCTGTTAATTTTTGTGATTCTTCTAATGTTTGTTTTTGTTCGTCTTCTGGAAGTTCTTTATCTT
>NZ_DBMEXE010000211.1:0-2813 GCF_056804935.1 Holdemanella sp.
TGTATGGAACTTGATTCAGAGATGAATGATTCGAATATGGATCTAGAAAAGCATGTGGATGTGATTCGTAAGTACAATGATGGAAATCTTTATAGTGCATTTATTATTGAGAATCAAAGTTATGTGGATATGTCCATGGTTGTAAGGGCTGCAGTATATGAGTTTGTAGCTTATGAGCGAATGTTAAAGAAGTCAAAGAAGAATAGGAATAATAAGAAACTACCTATGGTAAACATTCTGGTATTCTATACAGGCGAAAGGCCTTGGAATGCAGCTAGTAAGCTATCAGAACTTGTAGAGGCGGATGAAAGGTTTAAAGCTTGTTTCCATGACTACAAAATGAATCTGATTGAAATCACAGGAAATACTTCATATAATTTTAATGAAGAAGACGTGTATAATTTATTCTACATATGTCGAAGTATTTATGATCAGTCTATTTATGAAGGAACGATCAATGACTTTGGGTTTGTGAAAAGCAGTGTGTTAAAAGTCGTCAAGACATTGACGGATGTAGAATGGTTGGATTTAGAAGAATTAGAGGAAAAGGAGAAGATTGAAATGTGTGAAGCTGAAAAGAGATGGCTAGAAGTAAAGTCAAAGGAATGGAAAGCTGAAGGAATTGAGTTAGGAATCAAACAAGGCATTGAACAAGGTGTAGAGTTAGGACAAGTTCTTTTGTACAAGACTATGATAAAGAATGGAATGAGTGTCAATGAGATTTCTAAGGTTTGTTCAATATCTGTTGAGAGTCTAAAACGAGTATTAAGTGATTGATAAGAAGAGAAAAAATCTCTTCTTTTATTTTAAGCCTGTGATATAATAAGGTGACTTTGAAAGGATTGAGAAAATGGTATTTCTTTTATTAGTATTAGGTATGGTCCTTTTAATGAAGGGTGCAGACTTGTTTGTGGATGGCAGTGCAAGTGTGGCTCGTAAATTAAAAGTGCCTTCAGTTATTATTGGTTTGACAATTGTAGCACTTGGAACAAGCTTACCAGAAGCGAGTGTGAGTATTACGGCTGGCTTAATGGGCAGTAATGAAATTGCGATTTCAAATATTGTGGGTTCTAATATTTTCAATACGTTGGTTGTGGTTGGAACTAGTGCAGTGATTACTCCATTTTTAATGGATAAGGATATTTTGAATCGTGATTTAAAAATCAATATTTTAGTGAGCATCTTACTTTCTATTTTTGTGTTAAATGGAATGTTGAATCGCTTTGAAGGAATTATCTTCTTGGTGGGTTTAGTTTTGTTTATTTTAAACTTGATTCGCAGCGCTAAAAAGAATCGTGTTGAGGATGAGGAAGTTGAAACTTTATCAGGAATCAAATGCTTGATTTATATCGTGATTGGAGTTGCGTGTATTATCTGGGGTGGAGACATCACTGTAGATAGTGCAAAACAGATTGCAGCTATGCTTGGTATGAGTGATACGTTGATTGGTTTAACTGTCGTATCTATTGGAACTTCATTGCCTGAGTTAGTAACAAGTGTTGTTGCGGCAAGAAAAGGTGAGAGTGGTTTATCTTTGGGTAATGCGATTGGAAGTAACATTATGAATATTTTATTTATTTTGGGTGCTTCAAGTACAATTCATCCAATTGCGGCTACTTCACAGAATATTATTGATACTTTTGTCTTGATTGGTATTTCTCTATTGATTTATGGTATTGCGAAAAAGGGAGATACAATGACAAGAAAAAAGGGGATCTTTACGATCCTCGTATATGTCATTTATATGATTTATATTATTGTACGCTAGGCTTGTCCTAGCTTTTTTTCTTTCCTTGGGAAAGGATAGCTCGAATGGAATCGAAAAGAATGGGTTTATATTCTTCGATAGGAAGGGGTTGACTATGAAGAATACTGTTGTAGCAAGTACTTCCTGTAAGTTCAACTATTAAGTAGAGTATGACTTCTGAATTTTCAAATTCATATCCATTTGCGGTTGCGATTTCGTTAAACTCTTTTATAAGATTGAAACTATCATTATCAATAGCCGTATTTAATTGGGCATGGAACACGCCCCAAGATAGGTTTCTTTCAACGAATTTTAAAATCAATGGATTGTTTTCTAATCGAATCAATACTTGATTAATCAAGAAGATAACAGAGTCTTCAAAATTACGAATATCATTTTTCTCTAATTGTTTGTGGGCTTCTTCAAATAGGCGATGTGCTTCTTTTTGAATTAGAATATCGCGTATTTGGTATTTATCTTTGAAATAAAGATAGAATGTTCCTTTTGCGACTCCCGCGTTTTTTACAATATCATTAACAGAGACATTTGTGATGTCTTCTTTTGTGAATAGATTAAAGGCAGCCTGTAAGAGGTTGTTTTCTTTTATTTTCTTGTTTTCGATTATCTTACTTTTCATGCGTATCACCATCCTTATTATAAACAATAATTTAGAAAATACAAATAAAAATGACCGATTGAACATATTAAAACAATTGTATATTGGGAATTTTAAAAAAATAAAACAAAAATATTGACTAGCGGTCAGTTTAGTACTATACTCTTCACGTAGTAAAGGAAAGGATAGAAAAAAGGTGATTCGATATGGATAAGATGTCAAAATGGATAGTTAAATATCGTAATATGATTTTGGCTGTGGCCATTGTTCTTTTGATTCCAAGTGCAATTGGTTATTTCAATACAAATATTAATTACGATTTATTATCTTATTTACCTTCGACTTCAGAATCTATGAAAACACAAAAGATTCTTGGAGATGATTTTAACTTATCGAGTGTAGACTTCTTGGTTGTCAACAACAAGACGGATCAAGAGGCCGCAAAAATTA
>NZ_DBMEXE010000212.1:0-2809 GCF_056804935.1 Holdemanella sp.
CCAAAGAAGTACGCATTAAAGAAGTCGACAAAATAGGCATTGTTTTCTAAAAACTCCTTCATAATTTTGTCTTTTGATTTATTCATGTGATTTCATCACCTCCTATCTCATATACGAAATAAATTGAGGTTTTTCCAAAAAAAGATGCACATTTTGATAATTTCACATAATTCAATCGGATTTCACAATATTTACCAAAGTTATACTAAATTTATGACAACATGGAATGTTATTCTATAAGTGCCTTAAAGATAAGGCAATGAATATAGAAATAAACCAATATTCATATCTCTCTCCTAAAATAATAATAAACAAAAAGGAACCATTCTAGACGCCAACACTAGAATGGTTTCTTTTTTATTCTTGCCAATTAATTTTTCGATAATATAAGAAAAATACAATACTTGATAAAGACCAAGTAAATGGATAAATCAAATATACAAATAAAATGTTATGGAATAGCATGTTCAACATTGTTAATAAGGTGACTCGTACAAGACACCAACACACAAGCATAACAACCATTGGAACCACAGACTTTCCTACTCCACGAAGTACAGCCGACACACCATGGCTATATGCTAATAAAAAGAATAGTATCGTCGCATAATGAGCTCGTTCTACACCATATTGTATTACTTGTGGATCATCCACAAATAAACGCATCAATGGAGTGGCAAACAGTGTAATCAATACCCCTATGGTTTCAGCTAAGCTGACGGAACAAACCAGTCCAAAATGAGCTCCTTTTCTGGCCCTTTCATATTCTTTGGCTCCTCTATTTTGAGAAACAAACGTAGTTAAAGCCATCATAAAACTTGTGATTGGTAAAAACGCAAAACCCTCAATTTTTGTATAGGTACCAATACCAGCCATAGCCAAGGATCCAAACGAATTGATATTCGATTGTATAACGACATTTGATATTGAAATTAAACTATTCTGAATTCCCGTTGGAATCCCCATTTCCAATATTTCCTTACCTACATCAGCATGTATACGAATCTTAGAAAGATGTACCTGATGACTTTCATTTGTCCGAATCAATAGATACAAACAAAGAGCAGCACTTAAAAACTGCGATAGAATCGTAGCCAAAGCAGCCCCTTCTACATTCATATGAAGTCCTGCCACAAATATGATGTCCAATACAACATTTACACAACTTGATACAATCAAGAAATATAATGGATGTTTGCTATCTCCTACTGACTGCATAATACCTACACAAGAATTGTATAGAATCATTCCTAAAGACCCTAAAAAATAAATTTGTAGATATGCAGTGGATAAATGAATCACATTTTTTGGTGTTGACATCCACCCTAACAATACAGGTGCCAACAAGTATCCAAAAACGGTTAAACCAATCCCAAAAATCAATCCAAACGCCATAAGTGTATGGATCGCATTCTGCATTCTTTCTTTATCATTCGCACCAAAGTAGCGT
Organism: Holdemanella sp.; assembly: GCF_056804935.1. NCBI lineage: Bacteria > Bacillati > Bacillota > Erysipelotrichia > Erysipelotrichales > Erysipelotrichaceae > Holdemanella > Holdemanella sp. The sequence continues at coordinate 1,451 of NZ_DBMEXE010000212.1, forward strand.
GCAATGACCACTCCTGCACCTACGGATATCCCTTGAAACAAACTAGTCAACAAAAAGATCAATTCCCCACAAGAAGTAACGGCCGCAAGACTTGAACTGCCCAGATAGTTTCCTACAATCAAGGAGTCCGCTGTATTATAGAGCTGTTGAAATAGATTGCCTAGAAACACAGGAAATGCAAACAGAAGCATTTGTTTCCAAATGGTTCCAGACGTCATTAACATTTGATTCTTTTTCATGTACATATCATACACTATTAACGCAAGAAAAAAAGCCCATTTCTGGACTTATTGAGAAATGCTCTTGGCATAATCCGTTGGAGAAATCCCATACTGCAATTTAAACTTCCTAGAAAAGTAGTGAATGGAAGTAAATCCTAAAATATCAGATATTTCTGAAATCGTCTGATTATGCTCATGAATCATGATTTTAGCCTGATTCAATTTCACATTGGAAATATATTGTTTTGGCGTAATATGAATATTTGACTTAAACAAATTCTGTAGACTTGACCTCGAAATTGAGAACTTCGTACACAAATCTTCCACCGTAAACTGTTTATATACATTATTATTGATAAAAACCAAAATTTCATTCAACAACGTACTTTCATAATGCTCTTGCATCGGATTCGCCGTTATAGAAGTCGATTCCTCTACCTCATCATCAAATTGATATAAAAGAATTAGAATCTGTTTTAAATACAATAGTACGAGTTCTGAATTCAAATGACCATCGGACTGAATGGATTTCATAAATTCAGACAACACTTGATAAATATCTTTTCGCGTATGAAAAACACGATTTTTTAAATCGCCAGGCAACTTATTATCCATATCAAACGTAATCGTCAGATATGAACAAGTACTCTGACTATCTGTACTTTGTGTATGGAACTGTCCCGGATAATATAAAATCAAATCATATTTAGACAATCTGTAACTATGACCATCTACCGTCGTATCCAAAGTACCATGATCAATATATGTCAATTCATAATAATCATGTGACTCACCAGGAAATGTATAATTCGATTTACGAACCTGGTAAAAACATGTAAAGATCTCTTTTAAATTCATCTTTGAAACCAAAGGCTGATACGAACATGGAGTCTCCATCATCTTCTGATTCATTCCATGACTCGAATAATGAATTTGAAGCACACTCTCTCTCGAGATAGAAACATAATTAAAATAAATATCTGGTTTTAAACGAACAACACGGTGAATAACATATTCCTCAAATTTTTTACCATCTTTACTCACCACTAACATGATAATTCCACTACGCGTATCCAAATATACTGGATCGCTAGAATAATAAAATGAATCAAACGTTTTATTTGTGATTTTAAAATCA
>NZ_DBMEXE010000213.1:0-2787 GCF_056804935.1 Holdemanella sp.
ACTTCCTTAGGTAACATCGACTGGTTAACCACCACTAAATCTACTGGATGTTTAAATGAATGTTTTTCAATTGCATGAATATGATCCTGAACCGTATATCCATCTGTTTCTCCAGGCTGAGACATGGCATTACAAAAATAGATTTTCTTACAAGGGTTCTTTTCAATAGCTTTCGAGATATCCGAAATAATTAGATTCGGCATAATTGAAGTATATAAAGATCCAATTCCATAAATAATCAAATCGGCATTTTTAATAGCTTCAATAGCCGGTTTATATGCATGCACATACTTCTGATAAAAAACATGATCGATACTGTTGTATACCGTTGGGATATTTTTTTCTCCACGAACCAGCGTGCCATCTTTCATCATTGCATATAATGTAACAACATCCAATGTACTAGGAAGAATATTCCCCTTCACATTTAATACTCTTGAAATTGATTCAATAGCTCCCATAAATGAGCCTGTAGTATTGATCATTGCCAAGAAAATCAAGTTTCCTAAATTATGACCACCCACATCTTCGCTTCCTTCAAAACGATAATTCAGCAAATCAGAGAAAAAGCCTTCATCTTCTTCATCGGCCATAGCACATAAAACATGTCGAATATCTCCAACTGCAGGAATATTGTAAATATCACGAATTCGTCCCGTACTGCCACCATCGTCGGCTACTGTAACAATGGCCGTTAAATCAACATCTTCCAAACGTTTCATACCCTTTAACATGCTTGAAAGACCTGTACCTCCACCAATTACGACTATTTTTTTCATTCTTCGTCAACTCCAATATCACGGTGCGATTTAAAACAACGATATGTATCTTTATATTCATCATACAACCAGTTACAAATCGAAACCGAGCGATGTTGACCACCTGTACATCCAATCGCAACAATCATATGAGACTTGTTCTGTTTCTCATATTGTGAGAACACAAAATCACAATAATCCTTTAGTTTCACAATAAACTCTTGTGTTTCTGGTTTATCCATTACATAGTCATATACTTCTTTTTGATTTCCTGTTTTATCTCGAAGCAATGGATCATAAAATGGGTTTGGCAAGAAACGAACATCAATGACCATATCTGCATCTAATGGTACTCCATGTTTAAATCCAAAAGATTGGAATGTGACTGTAAACACGCTTCTTTGAGCACTTTTAAAACGGTGTAAAACACGACTTGCCAAAGCAGAAGTACTTAATTTTGTCGTATCAATATGAATCGTATTCTGTGAATTCTCTTGTAGATGATCCAAAAAATCACGTTCTACTTCAATCGCATCTTCTAACGTTGTAGCCAAATGATTTACAATCATTGGATGTTGTCTTCTTGTAAAGCGATAACGTAACAACAATTCTTCATCGCTGCAATCTAAAAACAAGATTTGAAGATCGCGGTTAATATTTTCAAAGTAGCTCACAAAAGCCTGGTAATCAATAGCACTCACACTTAGTGCTACATTTTTATAATGAGACTCATCTTTTCTTAGTAAGTCTTCTAGATTATCCAACAATTCCTTAGGAAAATTATCCATACAATAATAGCCCAAATCTTCTAGAGCATTCATTGCACTTGATTTTCCGGCCCCTGACATTCCTGTCACAAGAACAATTTTATTTTCCATAATCACACATCCTTTTTGTAAATTATACCAACATTTGAACTTGAGTACAATTTTGACTATCATAATAAAAGGAGGAACACATATGAAACCATGTATATTTTTAGATATCGATGGAGTAATCAATCCGAGTCGTAAAAAGAATTCCTATTGTCTCGATTACAATTTACCAAATGTCCTGGCAAAAAAATTGAACCACCCAAAAATTGCCACACTAAACGCATATTTAGTCAATCAAGTTTATTATTGTTTTTCAAAAGAAAGTATTCAACTTTTAAAGCAACTCATTGAAAAATATGATGCTCAAATCATCATCACAAGCTCATGGAGAATAGTCTATTCATTAGAACAACTTCAGGCCATGTTTGACATATTTGATTTAGGAAAGTATGTTAAATCCGTTACCACTTTGATTAATCCACGCACAAAAGCTATTCAAGAATTTATTAATGAAAACAATGTGACAAGTTATATTATTTTAGATGATTTTGACATGTCCAACGCTTTCGATTATCATTTTGTTTATGTTCGCCACTATTTCAAAGAATCCGACTACAAAAAGGCGGACTACGCTTTATTTATTCAACAAAAGGAGTTTTCGAATTGAAAAAACACATTTTTACCATTTTTACAATCTGTAACATGCTACTGATCTTTTATTTTTCCAGTCAAAATGCAGAACAATCCACACAAACAAGTGCCTGGTTTTTACAATTTTTACCATTCTCAATGCATATCGTTCGTAAACTCGCACATTTTACAATTTATGCCATGCTTGGATTCAATACATTCTATATGTATAAGAACTATGGTGTGAAACGCTCTGCACTATACGCTTTGGTCACATGCATTCTATATGCTTGCAGTGATGAATGGCATCAATCTTTTGTCTCAGGAAGAAGCCCACAGATTACAGACATATGCATTGATACTTGCGGTGCTTTATCCCTAATTCTATTAAACATTGGTCTGATTCGATGGAAATCATCCCAAAAAGCACTCTGAAAATTGACAATTAAATGAATTATGCTACGATTCTATTGGTGATTACATGAAAAGTAAACAAATGTTCATTCTTCCAATGATAATCGTGGCTTTTTTATTTTTACTTACCTTAGCCGCAAACTCACTCCACCCTACTCGATATATTAAAT
>NZ_DBMEXE010000214.1:0-2782 GCF_056804935.1 Holdemanella sp.
TGAAGATAAAAATATTCGTAAGAAATTATTGATGAAACTATTAGAAATTGAAAGTGGTGAATAAAATGGCATCCATACAAAAACGAAAGGATAAATACAATGTAGTTTATTATTATACGGATAAATATGGAAAGCAAAAACAAAAATGGGAATCCTTTAGAACATTACGGGAAGCCAGAAAACGTAAGGCAGAAGTTGAATTACAACAAGCCAATCGAACCTTTATTGCACCAAGTACTACGACTTTAAATGAATTCTGGCCAACATACGTGGATCTATATGGATGCAATAAATGGTCAATATCTACTATGGAAAAGAATACGGCCTTATTTACAACATATATTTCTCCATATTTAGGGCATTGCAAACTAGATGAAATTCGTCCGATAACCATTGAGCAATATTATGCAAATCTAAAAGAAAGCGAAAATACAAAGAAAACAGGAAAAGTATCCACTCGTGTTGTCACAGAAGTTCATAGAGTTTTACGATGTACATTTAATGTTGCGGTAAAATGGGAATACATTTCCAATAATCCATTTTTAAAAGTGGATACGCCCAAGCATGATTATGAAAAGCGAGAAATATGGACAGCCAATCAAATTGCCAAAGCACTTGAAGTTTGCGAAGATCCAAAACTATCGATTGCCATCCAACTCGCATTTGCCTGTTCTTTAAGAATTGGTGAAGTGCTCGGTCTGACTTGGGATAATGTGCATATCAGTGAAGATGATTTTGCGTGTGGTGATACACACATTTATATAAAACAACAATTAGAACGCGCCCGTATGGATGCCATTGAAAAATTGAACAACAAAGATGTACTATTCATCTTTCCTCAATTTGAAAAAAGGAAAAATACGACAAGACTGATATTAAAAACTCCTAAAACAGATAGTAGTGTTCGAAAAATATGGCTCCCAAACACATTAGCTTCTTTTTTGAAGCAATGGAAAGAGGATCAAAGTAAGTATAAGGAAGCCTATGGAGATAACTATCATGATTATAATCTTGTAATATGTCAACCAAATGGCATTCCATGTGATGGAAGCATTATTCGTAAAGGCCTTTCAAAATTAGAGAAAGAAGCTGGCCTTCCCCACGTTGTCTTTCATTCTTTACGCCATACTAGCACAACCTATAAATTGAAATTGAATAATGGCGATATAAAAGCAACCCAAGGAGATACTGGACATTCTCAAGCAGATATGGTTATGGATCTATATAGTCACATCTTAGATGAAGACCGCAGAGTGAATGCACAAAAATTTGAGGACAGTTTTTATAAACAACATATGGAAAACTATGTTGATGTCCCACAGGCAAATAAGAAAGTCGACATAGATAAAGTACTGGAAAAAATCAAGCAAGATCCTGATTTATTGCAGCTTCTAATAGCCACTTTGAGCGGTGATTAAATGATGTTTATTAGCACGTGACGTATCGTTTGATACGTCCTGTGTCGTAGGGTTCTATTCGATGCCGTTAGATGACCATTAGAAATCCATTAGATGGCCCCAAAAATAGCACAAAAAAGTTCGGATAAAGATAGGTCATCCGAACACCTTTAAAATTTAATTATTTTTCCGTTTGAAATGTGAATTTTAACAGTGATGAATAGGTGTATTAAAAAACAAAAAAAGCGGAAAAACCGCTTAAATAAAGGCTAAAATGGTATTCCGGATGGGATTCGGACCCACGACCTTCCGCTTAGGAGGCGGACGCTCTATCCAGCTGAGCTACCGAAATATCTATGCTTATAATACCACAACTTCTACCTCTTGCTTAGGAATTTGACCTCCTGTTTAGGAGGCGAACCCTCTATCCTACTGAGGTACTGAGACTTATTTAATTGTAATGGAGCAATTTTCAAATTTATTTCATAAATCGCTTCCAAAAGGGGATTGCTCCACCTGACCCTTAGGAGGCGAACGCTCTATCCAACTGAGCTACTGGGACATATCATGATTTTAACACAATTCTGTAAAATCAACGATTGTTTTTACATGGTTTTTTTCAAACACCTTCTGATTGTTTGGATTTACTAAACCAATACACTCAATATTTAATGATCGAGCTGTATTGATTGCATACATCGAATCCTCAAATACAATCGCACTTTCTGCAGTTGTATTTAAATCTTTCAATACATACTCATAGATATCCACTTCTCTTTTTGACATCTTCAATTCATCTGCTGAATATACATTCTCCATATATTCCAACATACCAAGTCGATCTAATACTTTTTCAGATAATGCCCTTGTATTTGATGTTAATACAGCCATCTTTTTATTTTCTGAAGCACACTTCTTTATATAATCCAAAGCACCCTTCTTTGCCTCAATATGATACGCATATTGATTCAAGATATCTTCATTTACTTCATTGAACATCCAAGCCTCATCTTGTTTAGTATGAAATCTTTCTTTAATGTATGTTAAAACTTCCGAAAATTTCATTGTAAAAAAGATTTGACGAGCCTCTTCCATACTCATATACAAATCCATCTTTTTAAATAAACGAATGATGGCATCTTCCCATACGTGCATCGATTCAATTAATGTATCATCTAAATCAAAAAGTATTGTTTTCATGTTTCACCTAAATGGCGCGCCTGACAGGTCTCGAACCTGCAACCGCCAGAATCGGAATCTGATACTCTATCCAGTTGAGCTACAGGCGCACTACTTGATAATTATAGCCTAAATTAGTTTCATAATCCATTAAAATGTGGTATAAAAGTTAAGGTATATTTTAGGAGGAGAATATTTTTCATGGC
>NZ_DBMEXE010000215.1:0-2756 GCF_056804935.1 Holdemanella sp.
ATATAGGGATGTAACGAGGCGGATGTACCGACCTCGAATAAGGAGGAATAGGAATTATGAGTATTAATAAGTGTAAAATTGGTGGGATTGTGGCTGAAGAGCCAAGAATGTGTAGTGGTTCATATTATAAAGAAGCTTTGGAGATTGTGCTGGATGTTAATCGAACGGATATCTATAAGTTTGAGCGTATTAAATGTTTGATTATTGATCCAAATTTAATAAATGAAGCATTGGATACAGTTAAGGTAGGTGATTATTTTTTGGCCAATGGACGCATGATTTCATTTGAGTGTAATCATGCGCAAGTTATTAAATGTCCTCATTGTGGAAAAGAGAGTGTTCGAGTAAGAAATATTATTCATTCGGATGTTGTTCTACAAAGCTTTAAGGTGTCGCCAGGAACGTTCTTGCCAGATTCAGAAGGAATTAATAGTGCTGTGTTTGCCGGAGTAATCCCGAATCCAATTTTAAAGCAGGATCATCATGCATTGTTTGCCCTAGCGATTAATCGTCCGATGAAGGCACAGGAAGTGTTAAGTGATATGTTGAATGAGAAAATCATAAATGGCAGTGAACGTTTTAATTTGATTAAGGTACATGGATATAAAGGTGTAGCTGAGACTATAAAGCAAGATATCGATCAAAGAGATCGTGTATTTGTGAAAGGAGCTGTTTGCGAAAGAACAGTTCGCTATCCAATTCTATTTCGATGTAATGGATGCGGAGAGGCATCCCAACAGTTTATTGAATACACACGATATGAGGTTGTCGCAAGAAGTGTAAAACTAGACAACCAGTATATACCTAATTTTAATTCGTTATATGAAGATAATGATAATTTTCAAATGGTTTAGGTTAATTTTTTAGAAATTTTAGACAAGTAATGATGAATAAGAAAGATGGAGGAAATTTAATTATGAAGAAAAAGAATGAAAAGATTTTAGTAAGTGCAATTGCAGGAATGATAGCGTTACAAGGCGTTAGCGCAACTATGATGAATGTTTGTGCTGATGAAGTACATGTAAGTTATGCAAAGGTAGAGACAAGTAAAAAGGATGATTTGGAAGCTAAACTTCATGACACAAAGAAAGAAGTAGAAGATAAATCATTAGCTTTAGACAGTGCGGCAGGCCAAGTTGCGGTGGCAAATAAACAGGTAGAGATTATTGAATCTAAACAGAAAGAAGTGAATCAGACGGTTCAACAAAACTATCATATTTAATGTAAAGCTTCGCATTAAATATGATAATTTAATTGAACTTTAGCTCGTTTCCATACACTCAACTCAAATGGCTGTTCAGGCAGAGCTTTCATAAACGGAAGTTCTTCGTCTAAATATACGCTTTTTCTGGAACCTTCCTTTTTCTGAAAAGGTCTGTTATTGAAATTGTCCAATTCTTTGATAATTGCTTTGTTTAGGTCCTCAAACGAAAAGAATTTCCTGTTTCTAAGTTTACCGACAATGGCTACTGTACAATCTCCAACCGCGCCTTCAACAGCTGCCTTATCTTTAGGCTTACGCACTCTTGTTGGAATAATAGTTGTATCATAATAGTCTGCCATTTCCTGATATGATTTGTTTAATATTGGATCCTCATATTTCTTGTTTTGGATAATTCCTACTTTTAGATTGTCTGGAATCAGAATCCTTGTAACTCCGCCAAAATAACGGTAAGCCTGGATATGGCAATCGACCCAATCATTGATTTTCATGCTTGGACATGCTTGAACATAACTGTACATACTAAATGGTAATGTTGCCTCGAATAAATATGCAGGGATTGCTTCTCCTGTGTAACGATCATACACATACATACGGGTGCCATTCCAATCAACCATCATTTTATCACCCGGTTTATGATTGATATGCATCGTAAGATTATGCTTTTTAACGTAATCACGATATCGTTCGCAAAAGTAGCTATACTGGTAAAAAGGACTCTTGATTGACCGACAATCATCAACATATTCTTCCCATAATAGTTTGATATTAGTTCCTGGCTTTAACAGTTCCTTATGAATGTAATCAAAATCAGGTTGCTTAATGGACAGATTAATTTTCACCTCCTGTTCAAATAATAAATTTTGGACATCTGGTTCACTGAGATCTTTAACAGATGACCAACAAATTTTCTTGTCATCAGCTGCATAGAAAATTTTTCTTATTGTATCTCTAGAAATTTTGAGAGATACAGATATCTGCCTCTGACTATAGTTTTGTGATCTCATTTCCAAAACTTTTTTAACATCTCGCATAAAAAAAACACCTCCTAATCGCAAGACTAGATAAGTATACTCACTTACCTGTTTTTATCTTACAACGGGAGGATGATATTTTATATCTACAATATAGGTGTGGACTTATACAACGGATTCAATGGACTTCGTCACCGTATCAACTGGACTTATTTTACCGTATTGAATGGGCTTGCCCATCCGTTATATTCACATGACAGATAAAGAATTTGAGAATATCCTAGATTGTTTTGGTGATAATGAAATTGAATTAAGAGACAATTATGATGCAGTTTTTCATTTGGTGACAGCGGCAAAGGGAGCTGAAAAGTTCTATACAACAACAAATAATACAGCTCGTACAGAAACGGTAGAAGAAGCGGCTGCTTTGGATGATAAGTTGATTTCAGCTTGGACAGGCCATCCACATTTTAGAGTGATTGACAATGCGTCTGGCTTTGAAGAAAAGATGAAGCATTTGATCAAAGAGATTTCCACTTTCTTAGGAGAACCTGAACCTT
>NZ_DBMEXE010000216.1:0-434 GCF_056804935.1 Holdemanella sp.
ATTTATTTTGAATCTATTTTCACAAGTGTGTAAACGCTACAAATAATAAAGGAAGTGTCGAATTACTCGAACACTTCCATAAAATAGGTTCTAGACGCAAAATTTAGGGAAATGATGAACATGTTCGCCATAAATGCAGGCTTTCATTTAACACCCACATATCCCTATACTCTTCAAAACAGAATTTGCTTAAATCGATGTATGACCATTTTGTTTTTTCATATTTTCTTTGAAATCAGCTCATCCTTTTTTATTTTCTCTGTTAATTCAAGTATTTTCGTATGAATGGAGTGAATGACTTTTGAAAACTCCACATCATTTTTTCCGGTAGGATCACTCAATCCCCAATCCTCTCTATATTCACATGGAATTGCCGGACAATTTACATTACACCCCATTGTGATCACAATATCTACTTGCGGTATTTCTGACAA
>NZ_DBMEXE010000216.1:444-2748 GCF_056804935.1 Holdemanella sp.
AACAGTTTGGAATATTGTGTTTTTTCCATGTCTATTTGATACATGTCTTTCATTAAACGTACGGCATCTTGATTGATTTGTGGTTTTGTTTCTGTTCCAGCGGAATAGCTTTCAAATACATTTGAAGAAAGGTGTTTTGACAATGCTTCCGCAATTTGACTACGACACGAATTATGTACGCAGATAAAAGCCACCTTTGGTTTTTTCATAAATAAATTACCCACCCTTCCTAGTTTTTAGCTTCGTCTTAGGTCAATGTTTTTCCATAGGATATGATTTCACTTCTTCTGTCTAAACAGAACAAAAAGCCTATTCCCTTATAAAAAGGTATAGGCTTTTATCCTTAGATACTCTTATAAGATTTTTTCTAATTTATCTCTTAATAAATAGATATCCTTACTAGACATAAAGACGAAGGCTGCAGGAGCTAATGTTTTTAACTTTTCAGCTGAAGCATCATCTACATCTAATAAGATTGCGTTTGGACAACGATCCATCAAATCTTGAATTGTGACTGTGATTGTTTCATCTTCTCTTACGGCATTTTTAGGGAAATCCAGTAAACATACTTGATCCGCCGTATTTAAACTCTTCGCAAAGTCATCCAAGAAATATTGTAGACGTGAATAACGATCTGGTTTATATAACGCTACGATTTTCTTTTTTGGATATTTTTTACGAACTGCATCAATCATTAGACGAATCGCTGTTGGATGGTGTGCATAGTCATCGACTAATACACTATCCTTGACTTCATCAATCACAAATCGACGAGCGATTCCTTTATAGTCTTGTAAGCCTTGTACAATGATATCGGCTGGCATACCTAACATATGGGCTAGCGCAAAACATCCTAAGGCATCCTGCATAAAGGCATCTCCCACTTCATTTAATTCAACGTGAGCTAGAATTTCACCATTATGCTTACAATCAAAATGCATACCAAATGGACCTTGTTCAATATTGATGGCTTGATAATCATTGCCATCCTTTAAACCATATGTAGTTACTGGCACATTGTAGTGTAGATTTTTAAGGTGTTCATCATCTCCAAAGATGACAATGCCTTTTTTGACTTGGTTCGCAAAACTTTGGAATGCTGATACATAATCATCCATATCTTTATAATAGTCAATATGATCCAATTCAATATTGGTGATGATCGCATAATCTGGATGATATGCCAAGAAATGTCTTTGAAATTCACAAGATTCTAGTACAAAATGGTTGGCATGTTCTGGCATATAGCCATGGCCATCTCCAATTAAGTATGCACATTCATCTTGTAAAGAAAGAACTTGGCCTAAAATACCTGTTGTTGTGGACTTACCATGCGTTCCTGCAACACAGATAGAACTGTATGACTCTAATAAAATACCTAAGTATTCATTATAATAATATGTTTTTACAGTTGGATTGTCCATCGCTGCTTTCACTTCCGGATGCGTTTGATCAAAAGATAAACCAATGATCACTGTGTCATTGTCCTTGATGTTATCGGGACTGAATGAATAGATTGGAATATTACGTGCTCTTAATCCATCTTCTGTAAAGATATATTTATCGATATCACTACCTGTGACTTCTTTATGTTCATCATGTAAGATACATGCCAAGGCAGCCATACCTGTTCCTTTAATACCAATAAAATGATAAGCCATTTTATTCACCTTCTTTGTCAAATAACGATTCTTGTTTGTTTGTTTCCTTTTTTGGCTTCTCTAACATTTCAGATAGATTCATATTTTTCTTTGATTCTTCAACCTTGTATTCAGGAATGGAATCCGCAGGCTGCATACTTGGTAAGTATGTTCCATACATTGGAGATAAGATCTTTGAGAAATCTTCATCTTCTGGTTTGTTTAACGTAATCGCATCGTGCACTTTATCAAATTCTTTTTTAGAATCTTCCACATTTCCAAAGATTGGAGAAATGACAGGTTGATAATCTAAATCTTCGGCAACACGACGTACTTTTACGGATTTATGACGATCATATTTATACACTTTTTGTTTCGGTTTTGTCTCTTCTTGTGCAATCGAATCGACATCTAAACCTTGGAAAATTGTTGTTTTCTTAGGTTTAGGTTGAATAATCGCCTTTTCAAAAATAGGAGAATTCATAAAGTTTTCAGGATCCGTTTCAATCGAGCTTGCTGCTTCCTTTAAAATTGGCTCTGGCTTTACAACTTCTTCTTCTTGAACTTGTGGTTCTGCAACAACAGGTTCAGGTTTTACTTCTTCTTGTTTCGCAGGTTCTTCTACGACTTCTTCTTCATCGTCTTCTTCTTCTTTGTCTTCTTC
>NZ_DBMEXE010000217.1:0-2736 GCF_056804935.1 Holdemanella sp.
AGAATCATTCCTTTATAAACAATGGTACGACTGCTTAATGAGGCCACATAGGTTTCTTTACAACTCTTTTCAAATTCGCGTCGAATCACATATAGTTTTTGTTCTAGATCTGTATCGCCTTGGACAAAAGCTTGGTAAATGCTAGGCATACAATCTTTGGCTTTTTGGCCTAGGATGGATTCGTCACATGGAACGTTTCGCCAAGTGATGAATGTGCATCCTTCTTGTTCGACAAGTTTTTCAAACATTTTTTTGTGTTGGTTTAAAAGCAGTTTATTTCTTGGCAAGAAAAACATACCGACACCATAGTGTTCGGGTAGTTTGATGTTGTCTTTCTTTAATGTTTTACGAAAAAAGTCATCACTGATTTGAAGGAGAATACCAACTCCATCACCCACTTTACCGCTGGCATCTTTACCTGCACGGTGTTCTAGTTTTTCTACAATGTGCAATGCTTTGTCTAAGACATCATAGCTTTGTTTACCATCGATTTGGACTACGGTACCAATACCGCAGGCATCGTGTTCGATTTCAAAATTCATAATTTACACAACCCTTCTATTTTCCGCTGTCTCCATAGTTTGATAAATAACGAGCACTCGGATCGTTGACGTTACATCCTTGCCAGTTTTTATTTGGCATCCAGAAATCTTTGATCATGCCTGCCTGTTCAGGGTAGTAAGATTCAAAAATTTCACGATATAATAGAGACTCTTTTGTGAATGGAGTACAGTATTTGTATTGTTTGATTTTTTCTTCAAATTCAGCATCTGTATACTGCTTTTCGGCATATTCTTTAATATCATCACTTAATGAGTGACCGACCGCATCAGAGAAGGCGGCTTTTTCTCGCATTAAGATATCGTAAGGAAGAATTTCGTCTTTTTCAAACGCATGACGAAGCAAATATTTTCCTTTATTGTACGTATTCATTTTCTTTTGTGGATCAATAGCCATAACGTATTTGACAAAATCTAAATCGCCAAAGGGAACACGGGCTTCAATGGAGTTTGTGGAAATGCAGCGATCAGCTCTTAATACATCGTACATGTAAAGTTCATGTACACGTTTTACACTTTCTTTTTGGAATTCTTGGGCGCTTGGGGCAAAATCTGTATATTTGTAGCCAAACAATTCATCACTGATTTCTCCAGTTAGTAATACGCGAATGTTACTTTGTTCATGAATGGCTTTACAGATAAGATACATTCCAATGCTGGCGCGAATGGTTGTGATGTCAAAAGTAGCCAAAGTTTGAATGACGGGTTTGATCGCATTTAAGACATCTTCTTTATTGATAATGATTTCATGGTGGTTAGAGCCAATAAAGTCAGCGACTTCTTTGGCATATTTTAAATCGATCGCATCTTCTTCCATTCCAATCGCATAGGTTTCAATGGGTTTATTGAGTAATTTTTGACTGATGGCACATACTAGACTTGAATCTAATCCTCCACTCAATAAGAATCCTAGTGGGGCATCGGCATCCAATCTTTTCTTAACGCCTTCAACGAGCTTGTCGTGGATATTTGTACAGATTGTATCTAGATCAGAGTCAATGACTTTATCTACTTTTGTGACATCTAAATAACAAGTGAATTTGCCATCGGCATAATAGTGTCCTGGAGGGAATGGAAAGATTTGTTCGACAATGGAAACTAGGTTTTTGGCTTCAGAGGCAAAGACAATATTATGATTTTGATCATAGCCATAAAATAATGGACGGATTCCGATTGGGTCTCTGGCGGCAATAAAATCGTTTTTCTTGGCATCATAAATAATGCAGGCATATTCAGCATCTAGTTTTTTAAACATGTCTAATCCGTATTTTTCATAGAGTGGTAGAAGAATTTCACAGTCGCTTTGCGAAATAAATGTATAGCCGGATTTTTCTAATTCGGACTTAATTTCTCGAAATCCATAGATTTCGCCGTTACATACCACATAATTGCCATCTCTAACAAAAGGCTGCATGCCAAGAGGACTTAGTCCCATGATGGATAGTCTTTGAAAACCTAGATAGCCGCATCCGACTTCTTGAATTCTTTCATCGTCTGGACCTCTTGTATATGTCGCAAGTAATGCTTGATGAATGGATTCTTTATTTACTTTTAATGATTTATATCCAATAATTGTACACATAAATTACATCTCCTTTATAGACGGAAAAACCGGGCGTATGCCGGTTTATTGAATTCCGAATAATAATTTTCCATATGTTGGAAATGGCCAATCACTATTAGAAGTAATGACTTCAAGTTCGTCGCATGGTTTTCGTAATGAGGCCATATCTTGGATAATGAAGTCTCTTACATAGAAGGCTGATTTTTCAAAATCATCAATTTCATGTAGTTTTTTAACATCGTTTTCAAGTGTCATCATAGCTTGGTAAGCTTCGGTTAAATATTCACTGACTTTTTTAGCCGTTTCAAGTTCATAGATTAAGTCGATACCGATGGCTTTTTTATTTGCGATTGTATCTGTCAATTCTTTAGAGAACTTACTTGCGGCTGGTAAAATGTCTTTTTTCGCAATATCTAACATTGTCAATGCTTCAATGTTGATTTGTTTTTCGTATTCATCCATTAAAATTTCATATCTTGATTCCACTTCTTCTTTAGATAAAACTTTTTGTCTTTCAAATAGGGCAATGTTTTCATTGGTTTTGAAGTATGGAAGGGCATCTGGAGTTGTCTTTAAGTTTAACAAGCCTCTAGACTCAGCTTCTTTAACCCA
>NZ_DBMEXE010000218.1:0-2724 GCF_056804935.1 Holdemanella sp.
GCTAAAGAGTTTGCTTTATTAGCCATTATAATCACCATTCTTTCTTATTTTGATAGCTTGAACACCTTCATTATAGAAAGAATGGTGATTATTTTGTATAATATTTTTTTGATACCACCCGCATAGCAGGTGGTTTTGTTGTTTCGTACTTCGTACTCAACTGGCTAAAGCCAAAAGCGTAAATTAAAAGGACAACAATGCGTTGTCCTACATTTGTAAAGATAATAAACCTCGGTTTGTTGATTGTCAATTTGGATTGACCATTGTTAGTTGTACCTTTTGTTTCTCCTGATCAATATTGTATACCCATACCGTAACAATATCTCCTACAGAAACAACATCACTTGGATGTTTTACTCGTTTTGTACTCATCTTTGAAACGTGAACTAAACCATCTTCGTGTAGTCCAATATCGACAAAGGCACCAAAGTCAACCACATTACGTACTGTACCTTCTAGCTTATCATTAATATGTAAGTCTTCGATTTCCAATACATCTTTTCTTAGTAATGGCGCATCATATTTATCTCGATAATCTCTAAGTGGCATACAAATCGCATCTAAGATATCCTTCAATGTATAACTATCTAATCCTGTGTCTTGCATCAATTGTTTTGTATCACAATTAGAAATCACGTCTTTTGCCTTTTGTGTTCCCAAATCCGAAGTATCCAGACCTAATTCCTTCAACAATACTTTCGTTGCCTTATACGATTCAGGGTGAATGCTTGTACGATCCAACGGTTCTTTTCCATCTTCAATACGCAAGAATCCAGCTGCTTGTTCAAAGGCTTTTGGGCCAATCTTAGGAATCTTCTTGATTTGTGTACGCGATTCAATTTTTCCATTTTCTTCACGATATGACACAATACTTGATGCACTCGCATTGTTTAATCCTGCCACATTTTTAAGTAAAGAAACACTGGCTGTATTGATATTTACGCCAACGCGGTTAACAGCTTTTTCAACTACGAAATCCAAACGTTCTTTTAATCTTGCGGTTGGCAAATCATGTTGATATTGACCAACACCAATCGATTGAGGGTCAATCTTGATTAGTTCTGAAAGTGGATCCATCAGTCTTCGTGCAATAGAAATGGCACTTCTTTGTTCAACATGTAAGTCTGGGAATTCTTCAATAGCTAATTTAGAAGCACTATATACGCTAGCACCTGCTTCAGAAACAATGGTATAAGATACTGGTAAATTAAATTTTTTGATTGTATTCGCAACGAAAGCTTCACTTTCTCGACTTGCCGTACCATTGCCAATCGCAATTAAATTCACATGATATTCTTTACATAATTGAACTAATTTTTGTTCAGACTCTCTTACTTTCGCATTTGGCTGATGTGGATAAATCACATCGACAGTTAATTTTTTACCCGATGCATCAATAACAGCCAATTTACATCCGGTTCTAAAGGCAGGATCAAAGCCTAGAATCACTTTATCTTTCATAGGTGGTTGAAGTAAAAGTTTTTCTAAGTTCATAGAGAATACATCAATACTTGATTCATGTGCCTTTTCACTTAAAGCTGAACGAACCATTCTTTCAATGGAAGGATAGGCAAGTCTTTTTAAACCATCTAAAATAGCAGCACGAACATACTCACTTGTACCACTGTTAGTAAAGCGAATAAATCTTCGGCATACCCAGTTTTCGATATATTCTTCATTAAAGGAAATCGAAACATTTAATACTTTTTCTTTTTCCCCACGATCAATGGCCATAACTCGATGCGGTGCTAATGTATTCACTCTTTCTGAATAGTCATAATACATCTTATAGACTTTATGATCGTCTTCATGATCTTTCTTTTCACTTGTAACAATACGACCAAAATTTGTCATTGAATCCAATATTTTATTACGCACATCCACATCATCACTCACTTTTTCGGCAATGATATCGCATGCACCTTGAATGACAGCGTCTCTGTCTTTTACATTTTCATTGATATAAGCATCTAATTCTGTTTCTTTAAAATAACGAGGAAAAGACATAAAAGTATCGGCTAATGGCTGTAGACCATTGGCAATTGCAACACTTGCACGAGTCTTTTTCTTTTGTTTGTAAGGACGATAAATATCTTCTACTTGTGATAGTTTTGTACATGCGTTGACATTCTTTATAATTTCATCATCCAATTTTCCTAATGTTTCAATACGAGCTAAGACTTCTTCCTTACGCTTAGCTAAATTCACTTGATACGCATAATTTTCTTGAATGACACGAATTTGTTCTTCGTCCAAACCTTTTGTACGCTCTTTACGATAACGCGCAATAAAAGGAACTGTAGCTCCTTCTTCTAATAATTCCAATGTATTCTTAACTTGAGAAATCGCAATATTCAGCTCTTTCGCAATTAAGGAAATTATATTTTCATCCATAAGTTTATTTACCTCATTTCAACTCTATTATTATATCAAAGATTAAAATACATTATTTAAAGATTTTCTAACAAAAATGGAACTGCGTAAATAGGCTTTAACTCCAACATCCCATCTTTCGAAAAATCTTTCTGTGAAAACAAGAATCTTCGTCCTACTTCATGCGAATATTTCTTGCAGAATTCATCCATTGAAATATGACTCTTTGTTGCAGATGATTTTACTTCAATTGGAATGATTTTATTTTTTGAACGTATTAAGAAATCAATTTCATTACTATGAGTACTATTCTCTTTTCTCCATGAATGATAGTATAAATTATTGCCACTA
>NZ_DBMEXE010000219.1:0-2703 GCF_056804935.1 Holdemanella sp.
AAAAAACTCAAAAAATCAAAAAAATAATGAAAGTTTTCTGGAAAAAGTGATAAAAAAAACGTTTAAGAGTATGGAGGTGATGAGATGTCCGAATGGATTGAACAAGATCACATGGATGATAATCACTTGTATGTTCATTTGAAAAATCCAGAATTACTCAACCTATCCATTTTTGATCGATTATCGAATGATGATTTTTGTCTGCCTTGTATGTTGACAAACGAAAAAACGGCATCGATGGTGTATGCGATAGAAGGCTATATTCCTTTACATGATTTTTTAAGTCAGTATGTGTTTGAAAAAGAAGAAGGATATATATTCTTGCATCAGTTATTTGAACAAGCCATCGCATCCAATCGCAATAAGCCAGTTCTATTTGACCCAGACTACGTATTTGTCTCTAGTTTTGGAGACCGCTTTGCGTTTGTCGTGGTGCCCATTCAAATATCGAACTGGATGTTTCAAAAGGATATGTCAGAAAAATGGGTGGAATACATCGCAAAAACAATGCAGACTACAACCGCTTTTGAAATTCCTGGATTTTTATTGAAGTTTTTAAAGAGTGCTGAGTTTAGTTTACCTAATCTTGTCTTAGGTCTGGATAATATACGAAATTTATATTATCCGAAAAAGTTTTCTTTCTTTAAAAACAAGAGAATGCAGACATTTAAAGTCAAAGAACCCATACAAGCTTTCCATAAAGAGAAGCCTGTTGAATCTGTTTTGGAAGAAAAAACACAGCTTTTACAAGTAAAAGTAGATTTTTATGCCTACTTATTATGCGATCAAGAAAAATATGCATTGTGCAATGAAATCAATCTAGTGGGAAGAGCGATGGTATGTGATGTCCGTATACAGGATGCGAGTATATCTTTAAAACATGCCAAGATCGTATGTGAAAATGATCGGTACTATATACAAGATCTAAAGAGTACGAATAAGACGTATCTGAACGAAAAAGAAGTGAAACGTAAGATGCGATTAAAAGATGGCATGACGATACGATTTGGTGATGTCGTGTGTGAATTTAAAGAACAATAGATATAAGATCATACATACCTATAATGCCAATGTTTATCGTGTTATGGATGAATTGAGTACGTGTGTTTATATTTTAAAAATCTGTCCAGATTATGAAACAAAACGATATAAACATCAATTTAAAACAGAGATCAATGTGCTCTCTAACTTAAATTCGATCCATGTCCCTAGCTTGATCACTTGTTTTGAAGAAGACTTTGCGCAATGTTTTGTCGAAACATATATTCCGGGAATCAACGCAAGACAATACTTTCAAAACCATCGTTGTTTATTCAAAAAGTATCGCTTGCTAATTGATGTTTTAAAAGTCCTGCAAGATCTGCATCAGATTGGCTATCTCTATATTGATTTAAAACTTGAAAATATTATTTATTATCAGAACCATTTCTATTTAATTGATTTTAATGCATGTATTGAAAATCACTCACATGTGGCAGTGATGGCTTCAAAATCCAATTGTGCACCTGAATTATTAACACTGAATGAAAAGGATATTCGTTGTGATATTTATGCACTTGGTTCTTTGATTCAAGAACTTTTTGGCATAAGTATGATGCCCATAGTTCTTTTGTGTCATCAAAAACAAGAGCGAAGAATATCTCGATTATCCACATTTAAGAACTTGATTTTTATACATATTATCATTCGAATCCTGCTTGTACTTTCTATATGTATTCTGTCTGTCTTCCGTACAAGTCCAAAAAGTGTCTTTGATGCGTACTACACCCATCATCAAATTGCCTTATTTGAAAAAGCGTATAAAGAGTCTGATAAAAAAGATCGT
Source organism: Holdemanella sp. (assembly GCF_056804935.1). NCBI lineage: Bacteria > Bacillati > Bacillota > Erysipelotrichia > Erysipelotrichales > Erysipelotrichaceae > Holdemanella > Holdemanella sp. The sequence goes on from NZ_DBMEXE010000219.1 coordinate 1,826, forward strand.
TTATATACGTGGATCTCTAATGGATGGATCTTGGATGAAGTATATGTCAATGAACAGGCATCTTTATTTTTAATGGAGGAGGCAATAGCGACAAAAGATGCTACTTTGATTCGATATGTATATGATCGTGTTTCTTTAGATAAATGGCCAGAGCTTCAAGCACTTGTGTTGGTGTATTTAAATCCGGATGCCGCACATATTGATACGTGTGTTAAGCTGGTTAATTCAAATAACTTGCTTCTAAAAGATAAATTGAACGTTTTAAATCAATGTCTTCAGTTTGGTTTGCATAAAGAAATTAAAATTTCGATTCAACCGATTAAAGACTGGATTGAAAGTATAAATCCAGAGACATTAAAAACGTATCAAGCCGAATTTGAAAATCTAGGATGTAATTACTTGGAATATGTACTTTTATTACGAAATAAGGAGAGTGAAAATATGGAAATTCCAGTGGTTTTTATTGACAATTTAAAAAGTGAAAGATGGAAAGATCTTTATGAGTTTTGGAGGAGCCTATGATTGTTTCTCTACAAGATGTTGAATATACAGATTTTATATATTGGCAGGAAACAGAAAGCTTTATAAATGGTGTGGCCTCTGCGACAGGAAATGTTGAGTTGTTCTTTGATGAAAAAGTGGATCGAGATTCTAGTTTAGTTATTTATGATGGCAAAGAAATTGATTTAAACCAAGAACATACTTTTATCGATATTCAAAAAGAAGGAATTACGCAGCTTGTATTTATTTTAAAAGATATAGATGGTTATGCTTTACAGGAAGGTGAAAAAACAATTCTATTAGATACGACAATGCCAGATATCGTATTCAATGCAGGCAATCAAAACATCATAGATGTGCTTCCTTTAGAAGATAAA
>NZ_DBMEXE010000220.1:0-2683 GCF_056804935.1 Holdemanella sp.
TTGATGCAGCCACCGCCAAAGGATACTTCACTCGTTACTTTCTTAGATACCTGTTTATTATTTGTGAAAATATATAAAGCTAGTGGGCTAGGCATAGAATTGATTTTGTTTATAACAACATCTAAATTTGAATATGTCAATATTGGCATAACAGGGCCAAATATCTCTTCCTGCATAATAGGATCTGAAAAATCCACACGATCCAATACCGTTGGTTCAATTTGTAGATTATGATGATTTCCACCATAGACAACCTTATCCATATCAATCAACCCTAAAATCCTCTTATAGTGCTTTTCATTAATAATATGACCATAATCATCTAAGCTCGCATATTGGCGCTTAATTTCGGATATCACGCATTCGATTAATTGATCTTTTATAGATTCGTGTACCAACATATAATCTGGAGCTACACAGGTTTGTCCACAATTCAAATATTTTCCAAACACAATTCTTCGTGCCGCCAATTTAATATCTGCATCTTTATCTACGATACAAGGACTTTTCCCTCCCAATTCTAGAGTGACTGGCGTTAAATATTGACTCGCCTTATTCATCACAATTTTTCCTACACGTTTTGACCCTGTATAGAAAATATAGTCAAATTTTGAATCCAATAATTTAGAACTCACTTCACTATCTCCAAGTACACAAGCCACATATTCTGGATCGAAATATTCTTCAATCATATCTTTGATTACTTGTGATGTGTATGGACTAAATTCACTAGGTTTTAATACCACCGTATTTCCAGCTGCAAGTGCATCAATCAAGGGGTCAATAGAAAGTAAAAAAGGATAATTCCAAGGACTAATAACTAACACCACACCATAAGGACTCGGCTTTTCAAAACTACGCGACAAAAATTGAGACAATGGTGTATATACATTCCTTTCTTTAGCAAACTTACGAATGTGTTTTTCCATATAAGTCAATTCACTTAAAGCTAACCCAACTTCGCACATATAAGTTTCAAAATTTGATTTTCCAACATCCATTTTAATAGCTTCATTAATTCTGTCTTCATAAGCTAAAATTGCCTTTTTTAAAGTTTTTAAGGCATTTATTCTAAAATTAATATCCAGTGTTTTATGTTGCTTATAAAATTCTCTTTGTTTTAAAACGATTGGATCCATACTTAATCCTCCACTACAAAATCATACACTTTTTCTAACTCTTTTACACCCCATAAAACTGGAACGGGATATAATGGATTGGCTTCATGATCTGCGTAAATAGCCAATTCGTGTATATCCGATTTCTTTAATTCACTAAATGTAGATGAGATGCCAAAATACTTTTTCATTAAAGTGATTTGTTCAATAAAACGCTCAGCCCCAACCTTATAGGAATCATTCGCATTACAGATGCCACAATACAGAGCCATTTCATAGAGCTTCTTATACACACTTTCTCCATATTGTTTCAATACAACATCAAGTAATGTTGCGTTAGCTAGTCCATGCGCAATATTATATTTTCCGCCTAATGAATGAGCAATCGCATGCACATATCCTACATAGGATACTGTAAAGGCATGCCCAGCATAGTAGGCAGCATCGAGCATATTGCTTCTAGCTTCTAAATCATTTCCGTCTTCATACACCTTATATATATTCTCAAAAATTAGTTTTGTAGCCTTTAACGCATATGCACGCGTCTTCTTTGTAGTCGAATTACCAATATAAGCCTCAATCGCATGGGTTAAAGCATCCATACCAGTACATGCCGTAATAAATGGAGGCAAGGATAAAGTGGGTTTTGGATCTAAAACGGCATAATCAGGAATCAAATTAAAATCATTGATCGCATATTTATGACGTGTTTTTGAATCTACAATGACAGCCGCAAGAGTTGTTTCACTTCCTGTTCCAGCTGTGGTAGGTACACAAATCAACAATGGTAGTTTCTTCCATATCTTTAAAATTCCCTCCATCTTTGATAGTGGTTTCTTAGGGCGAACAAGTCTAGCACCAACTGCCTTAGCACAATCCATGCTGGATCCTCCACCAAAACCAATTAAAGCTTGACAATTAGAAGATAAATATAAGTTTTTTGCTTCTTCTACATTATCACTTGTAGGATTTGCGACCGTCTTATCATAAATTACATATGAAATAGAATGATGATCTAAGTGTTCACACATACGATCTAATATTCCTAATTGATGCACAGTAAAATCAGTAATAACCATCACTTTAGATATATGATTATCCATGCAAATATGAGAAATTAAAGATGTACTCTTTAATATTTCAGGAGTTCGATAAGGTAAAATAGGAATCACTAGTTTAAAACAACTCTGAAAAATTCGACAATATATTTTCTTGAATGTATTCATAAAGCACCTCCGTTTAGTTAACTTTGTATACTTTATATTCATTTGTTCACTTTGTCAACTATAAAAAATATGGACACGTTCAATGTCCATACCTTTATGCTTTCATCAACAGCCTTTCAATCGATTCTTCACTTACTGAGAAGATGGATGCGATAGCTTTAATTCCAAATCCCTTGTCCATCATTTTTTGATACATTTCAAGTTCTTTTTTCTCACTGCCTTGTTCAATTCCTTGTTCAATTCCTTTTTTTATTCCTTCAGCTTCCCATTCCTTTGACTTTACTTCTAGCCATCTCTTTTCAGCTTCACACATTTAACTTCACCTAAGCTTTCATCAAT
>NZ_DBMEXE010000221.1:0-2676 GCF_056804935.1 Holdemanella sp.
CAAGATTTTGTTCTTCTAACATAAATGGTACTTCATATAGAGAAGGAAGTGTCTTGTTTTGGATGACACAACGTTTTTCAACATTACAGAATAATGAAATTTTGTCTAATACAGACTGAGGAATCGTTTCATCACAACGTGCTACAATGATATCTGGATTGATACCATAAGATTGTAATTCTTTTACGGAATGTTGAGTTGGTTTTGATTTATATTCCTGTGAACCCGAAATATAAGGGATGTAAGTGACATGGATGAACAGACAGTTTTTACGACCAACCTCTAAGGCAACCTGACGAATGGATTCTAGAAATGGTAAGCTTTCAATATCGCCAGTCGTACCACCAATCTCGGTAATTACGACATCAGCAGCTGCATGTTCTCCTGCACGAATTACGAAACTCTTGATTTCATTGGTAATATGAGGAATAACTTGAACGGTTTCACCAAGATATTTTCCATCACGCTCCTTATTAATGACATTCCAATAGACACGTCCAGTGGTAAGGTTGGAATACGTATGGAGGTTTTCATCAATAAAACGCTCATAATGACCTAGATCCAGGTCGGCTTCTAATCCATCATCTGTGACATATACTTCACCATGTTGGAAAGGAGACATTGTTCCGGGATCCACATTGATATAGGGATCGAGCTTTTGACTTGTTACCTTGTAGCCACGTGACTTTAAAAGGCGGCCAAGACTTGCTGCACTGATACCTTTACCCAGGCCAGAAACAACACCTCCTGTTACGAAAATGTACTTTGTACTCATTTGTTTCACCTCTACTTTTTTCTTTTAACTCGTGAATTTTACACCTATGAAAAAAAGATGTAAATAAAAAATTTAAAAAAATGATTTTCAATGTAAAAGATAGTATAATAAATTCGATTTGAGGTGGTTTTGATGGACCTACATGAAAAAGAAAAAATGTACCAAAGACTCATTATTTTTACTTTATTAATCGGTATGGTCATCTATTATTTTGAAAAAATCGTTGATTTTTTGGCATGGATCGGGGCAATGTGTCTGCCATTTTTATTTGGTGCAGGACTTGCCTTTGTGTTTAATATTATATCGAACAATCTCATGCGCTATTTAATCAAATGGTTTGATATTAAAGATACAAAGATTAAAAGAGTCCTATCCAACATTTTAGCCATCTTCATTGTGTTTGCCGTATTTGCTGCCTTTGTCGGTATTGTCATACCTAAGATTCTATTTTCGATTCAATTGTTGATGTCAAACTTTCCACAGATGATCTATGAATTCTATATATGGCTTTTAGATATCACAAAACATGTAGATGTAATGCACAACTTTTTACAACACTTAGATATCAATGCCTTTAGTACATTTGCGATTGATAATGTGAGTAAAAAAATCAGTTCCTGGCTTGTATCTGGAGGAGCCAATGATATATTTGGATCCATTTTTATGATTTTATCCACTACATTTTCTTGGCTTGCGCAAGCCTTTATCGCAATCGTATTCTCGTTTCTATTGTTGTTTAATAAAAAACAAGTGGTTCGTGAAACAAAATCTTTATTAAAGGCCTATCTTCCAAAAAAGGATTATGAAAAAACACGCCACGTATTAAAGCTGATCATTCGTATTTTTACAAGTTATGTAGGCGGAACCTGTTTGGAATGCTTGATTTTAGCCAGTTTAGTTACTGCAGGGTCTTTGATCATGAAGATTCCATATGCATTTTTAATAGGTCTAGTCGTAGGTATTGGAGCTCTTGTGCCAATGTTTGGCGCCTTGGTTGCCGCTCTATTATGTACTTTCTTTATTGCGATAACATCTCCTGTACAAGGATTTACATTCATTGTTATGTTTATTTGTATTCAACAAGTTGAAGGAAACTTTATCTATCCGCATGTTGTTGGTAAGTCTGTAGGCTTTCCACCTATGTATATCATTGTGGCCATCACCATTGGAGCCAATGTAGCAGGTATTATTGGAATCATCATTTTTATTCCAATTTGTTCATGCATCTATCAGCTGGTAAGCGAAGATGTGTTAACTAGGCTTCAAAAAGTGAAAGAAGTATCCGATTAATTTGACATAAATGATGTCTATATAAGATGTATCCTTTGAGTATAGAAAGAAGGGTACAATATGAACGCAGAAAAAAGATTAGCTATGGATTTATTAGATGCTGTATGGAAAGAAGATGTACAAGGAGTTGAAAACTGCCTAGAACTTGGAGCAAGTCCAAGCTGGGTATTTAATGGATATCCTATTTTGATGCATGCCATCAGTATTGGAAATGAAGAAATTGTAAATATTTTAATTGATGCCGGAGCCATTCAGAAACAAGAAGCTTTAGGCTTTGCGCTTGAAAGAGGGATTGGTCAAATGATACGTCCACTTGTATTTCGTGGTATTGTTCCTAAACATTTTGAACCAAAAAAAGGCTTTGGCTACTATCCCCAAAGATTTTGCAGCACGCACTAAAAGGAGATAAAAATGAATCGAACAAACTTATGCATTCGCATGTTACAACTATTAAAGGCAAGAGGGAAAATGAACACAACACAGCTTGCGACAGAACTTGAAGTCAATCCACGTAACATTCGTGAATTTAAAAAAGAGCTTGTACTAGCTGGATATAATGTAGAAGAAGTAAAGGGACGTTATGGAGGATACATCTTAAATGATGAATACGA